>NZ_NHBI01000006.1:0-98979 GCF_002167505.1 Sulfitobacter sp. TMED3
AAACGCGGCGATGGCGATCGGCGGCCACCCCAAAGACTGGACCTACGGCAACATCGCCGACATGCGCGGCCAGATGAAACCGCTGGGGCTGTCGATTGACTGGTCCCGCGAATTTGCCACCTGTGACCCTGAATATTACGGCCAGCAGCAGGCGCTGTTCCTCGATTTCCTGTCGGAAGGGCTGGTCTATCGCAAGAACGCCATCGTGAACTGGGATCCGGTCGATATGACCGTTCTGGCCAACGAACAGGTCGAGGCAGGGCGCGGCTGGCGCTCTGGCGCGCTGGTGGAACGGCGCGAGCTGACGCAATGGTTCTTCAAAATCTCCGACCACTCGGAAGAGCTGCTTGATGCGTTGGACACGCTTGATAACTGGCCGGCGAAGGTCAAGCTGATGCAGGCGAACTGGATCGGCAAATCGCGCGGTCTGCAATTCGCGTTCTCGACCATCGACGCGCCGGAAGGTTTCGACCGGATCGAAGTATACACCACACGCCCCGACACCCTGCTTGGCGCAAGCTTTGTCGGCATTTCACCCGATCACCCGCTGGCCAAACTGCTCGAGAAAGACAGTCCCGAAATCGCGGCCTTCTGTGCCGAATGTCGCAAGGGCGGCACAACCGAAGAAGCGATCGAGACTGCCGAAAAGCTGGGGATGGATACCGGCCTGCGTGTGCGCCACCCCTTCGATACCGCGTGGGAACTGCCCATCTATATCGCGAACTTCATCCTGATGGACTACGGCACGGGGGCGATCTTTGGCTGCCCCGCCCATGACGCACGGGACTTTGAATTCGCCACCAAATACGGGCTGCCGATCACGTCGACCTTCTTGCCGTCCGAGGACGCAGACCCAAAGCTCTCCGCGCCCTTCGTGCCGGCGAAATCCGAAAAAGTGTATTACAACGGCGGCTTTGCCGGCGAGAAATGGCAAACCGGCGAAGAGGCGATCATTGCGGCCATCGACGCCTGCGAAGCGCAGGGCGTGGGCCAAGGCGTGACCAAATACCGCCTGCGCGATTGGGGCCTGTCCCGGCAACGCTACTGGGGCTGCCCGATCCCGGTCGTGCATTGCGACACCTGCGGCGTGGTGCCCGAAAAGAAAGAGAACCTGCCGATCGANCTGCCCTATGACGTCAGCTTTGACACGCCCGGCAATCCGTTGGACCGNCACCCCACNTGGCGCGACTGCGCCTGCCCGTCTTGCGGTGCGCCCGCGAAACGCGAAACCGATACGATGGANACATTCGTCGATTCCTCTTGGTATTTCGCCCGCTTNACCGCGCCACGCGCTGACACGCCGACCAATATGGCGGATGCGGAATACTGGATGAATGTGGACCAATATATCGGTGGCATCGAACACGCGATTCTGCACCTGCTGTATTCGCGCTTCTTCGCCCGCGCGATGCAGATNACCGGCCACCTGCCTGAAAAAGCGATNGAGCCGTTTAACGCGCTGTTCACGCAAGGCATGGTAACACATGAGATTTACCANACCCGCGACGCAAATGACCGCCCCGTCTATCACCTGCCCGAAGATGTGACCGACGGNAAACTNGCCGATGGGACAGAGGTTGAANTCATCCCNTCGGCCAAGATGTCGAAGTCGAAGAAAAACGTGGTCGACCCGCTGGGGATCATCGCGAANTACGGGGCGGATACCGCCCGCTGGTTCGTTCTGTCCGATTCGCCCCCCGAACGCGATGTCGAATGGACCGCATCNGGGGCAGAGGCGGCGTATAAGCACCTAAACCGCGTGTGGAACATCAGCANCCGNATCGCCGAGATGGANGACAGNGCCGCAGGCACNGGCGACGACGATCTGCTGCGCGCGATGCACAAGACCATCCACGATGTCACGATGGGTGTGGAATCCTTCGGCTTCAACGCCGCGATTGCCAAGCTTTATGCCTTTACCGCGACGTTGCANAAATCCAAGGCGGGCAAAGCCGCACAGCGCGAAGCGATCATGACGCTGGCCCAGTTGATGGCCCCGATGACCCCCCACCTGGCAGAGGAAATCTGGACCGCGCAAGGCGGCGACGGNNTGATCACNACCTCGACCTGGCCGCNAGCNGACGAAGCGATGCTGGTCGACGATACGGTGACCNTGCCNATCCAGATNAANGGCAAACGCCGCGCGGAAATTCAGGTACCTGCNGATATGCCNAAGGAAGAGGTTGAAAAGATCGCGCTGAGCCACGAAGCTGTCATTCGTACCCTTGATGGGGCCACGCCTAAAAAGGTCATCGTTGTGCCCGGACGGATCGTCAATGTCGTTGCTTAACCGCCGTTTTCTTATCGCATTGCCACTGCTGGTCCTGGCGGCCTGCGGGTTTCAACCCGTTTANGGCCCCGGCGGCACTGGCACGGCGCTGCAAAACGCGGTGCAGGTCGACGCGCCGAATGATGCCTATTCNTACACNCTCGTTCGCGAGATCGAGACGCGNTTGGGCCGCGCCGCNAGTCCGCGTTATGCTTTGGCCCTGACCGTCGANACNTCGGAAGAGGGGNTGGCGATCGACAGCGAAGACAACACCACACGGTATAANCTNNTCGGCAAGGTCGANTTNGCCCTGCGCAACCTCAGCAGTGGTCAGATCGAGGTATCAGGAAATGTCGAAAACTTTACCGGCTATTCCGCGACCGGTTCGACTGTTGCAACGCTCGCGGCAGAACGTGATGCCCAAAAACGCTTGATGGTCATGTTGGCCGACCAGCTGGTCACCCGCCTNTACGCGGCCGATCTGACCCCATGAAGCTGCCCCCGCGCGACGCGAATGCCTATTTCGCCAAGCCCGATCCGACGAAGACCGGGCTGCTGATCTATGGCGGCGATGCGATGCGCGTCGCGTTGAAACGGCANANTTTNCTGAAAAACCTGCTGGGCCCCAATGCCGAAGAGGAAATGCGCCTGACCCGTATTCAGGCCGCTGACCTGCGGCGGGATGCGCCNATGTTGCTGGACGCNATCAAGGCGGTAGGTTTCTTTCCGGGNCCGCGCGCGGCTTTTGTGGAAGACGCCAACGACAATATCGCCAAAATCCTGACCGATGCGCTGGCCGACTGGCAGCCGGGCGACGCCCAGATCGTCGTGTCGGCGGGGGATCTGAAAAAAACCTCCAAGGTGCTCAAGGCGTTCGAGGCACATAAGAACGCTTTCGCCACCCCGATCTACGACAATCCACCCGACCGGGCAGAGATTGAACGCGTGCTTGCCGAAGCAAAGCTCAGCCCCGAGGCGGATGCGATGGGGGCGCTCAGTGAATTGGCGCGGGTGCTTGATCCGGGCGATTTTCGTCAAATGGTCGATAAAATCACTCTCTATAAAATCGGCGACGCAGGCCCCCTCACGGCAGAGGATGTGGCCAACTGCGCCCCCACCTCGACAGAGGCAGAGGTCGACGACATTCTCCACGTCGTGGCAGAGGCGCGCGCGGGCGACATTGGCCCCGTGATGGCCAAGCTGCAGGCCCAAGGGGTGAACGCCGTGACGCTGATCATCATGGCGACACGTCATTTTCGCACGCTTTACCGCATCGCGAGCAATCCGGGCGGCCAGATCTGGGGCGTGCGCGACCGCGATCGCGCCATGCGTCAGGCCAAAAACTGGGGTGCGGCCAAACTGGAAACCGCACTGACCGTGCTGACAGACACCGACCTGACGCTTCGGTCAGCAGGCCAACACGCGCCGACGATGGCGCTGGTCGAACGCGCCTTTATCCGCCTCGCCATGCTGGGGGCACAACGCTAAATTCAGGTTAATTCTTGGGAGGGAATGTCGATGTATAAGGTTATCGGGGCAACCAAAACGCGGGCGATGCGGGTGATGTGGATGCTCGAGGAGTTGGGCCAGCCCTACGATCACCTGCCCTGTGCGCCACGTTCGGACGAGGCAAAGCAATACAACCCGTCCGGCAAAATTCCCGCACTTGTGGACGGCGACGACGTGCTGACCGATTCTGTCGCGATCATGCAGTATCTGGCGGACAAGCATGGCGCGCTGACAGCCCCCCCTGGCACCGCGGCCCGAGCGCATCAGGATGCGCTGACCTTCTGGCTGATCGACGAAATGGATGCGATCCTTTGGGCTGCGGCGAAACACAGCTTTGTTTTCCCGCAGGAACAGCGCGTCCCCGAGATCAAGGATAGCCTCAAAGCCGAATTCGCCCGCTCTGCTGCGATCCTGTCAGACAGGTTGGACGGACCGTTCCTGATGGGGGAGGAGGTCACCATACCGGATTTGCTGGCGACCCATTGCATCAACTGGTCCATCGGCGCGGGATTTGCGCGGGTGGATGACAAGCTGGGAAATTGGGCCAAGTCCATGCGTGACCGCCCCGCGTTCAAGGCCGCCGCCACCCGCGAAGGTTAACCCCGCTGCGCCCATGCGGCAGCGTGTTGGCCGGCCCATCGGCCTGTCGCAAGGCAGGCCGAGATCAGATACCCGCCCGTCGGGGCCTCCCAATCCAGCATTTCGCCTGCAACGAAAACGCCGGGGCGGGCGTGTAGCATCAACCCGTCATCCAGCGCATCAAGCTTTACCCCGCCTGCGGTTGAAATCGCCTCGTCCAGCGGGCGCAGCCCTGCGTGTTTCACCGGCAGCGCTTTCAGCAACCTCGCCAAGTCAGTCGCGTTCGCCGGCAAGGGGCGCGCCATTTCCTGAAGCAGCGCAATCTTGGCCACGTCCAGTTTGAGCGTTTTGCGCAGATAGTTTGCCACGCTCATCTTGCCACGCGGCTTAGCCAGCTTTTCGACCAACGCCTCGCGGGATTGATCCGGCAGCAGGTCCAGCATCAGCGGATGCCCTTCACGCAACCCGCGCGACACGGTGTAGATCCCGCCGCCTTCCAATCCGCGGGCGGAAATAACCGCCTCCCCCCGCGATCGGTGGGTGCCTGATTTCAAGCCGATCCCTTTCAGCGCCGCGCCAAAATGCGCTTCCATATGCGGCGACCAGTTCATCGCGATTCCTGCATTGGCAGGCGCAAAAGGCGCGATATCGACGCCCGCGTCGCGCAGCGGCAAGGCCCAAGCACCGGTGGACCCCAAGCGTGACCAGCTTGCCCCGCCCATGGCCAGCACGGTGACATCGGCCGGCAAGCCTTTCATGCCGTCTGGCGTATCGAACACCGGCGCGCCATCTTCCCATCCGGTCCAACGCCAGCGGGTGTTCACCGCAACACCTGCATCGGCCAGTCGTGCCAGCCACGCACGCAGCAGCGGCGACGCCTTCATCACGGTCGGGAAAACCCGCCCGGTAGAGCCGGTGAATAGGGTTTGCCCCAATCCCTTGGCCCATTCCTGCACCGCCGTAGCATCGAAACTGTTGAGAATGGGTTCAAGCGGTTCTTTTGCCGTCGAAAAAGCGTTCAGGAATTTGGCGTGTTCTTCGGCCTTGGTGATATTCAGCCCCGATTTACCCGCCATCAACAGCTTGCGCCCGACGGATGGTTTGTGATCGCAGACCGTCACAGCCAAGCCTGCCGCCGCCATCATTTCAGCCGCCATCAGCCCTGCAGGCCCCGCCCCGATGACAACCCCGCGACGGGCTGGCAAATTTTCTGATGTCATGACGTGCTCTTCCATTCGGGTTAAGGATATAGCTGTGAGTTACAGCGGCACCATTAACTTGACCTTAAACCAAATGCACGACGATCGTGCTTATTCCAATAAAAGGGCAGAATATGCGCATCATTTTAATCATCTCGGGCCTCACACTGCTGGCAAGCTGCGGCGTGCCCTTTGTCCCGTTCATCTAACCGCCTGACCTAGGGCATCTCGGCAGGGGTTTCGGGCGGGGCGCACATCGCTTTGATCCCAGTGGCAATTTCGGGCGTGGCGGCAACGGTATCGGCGACGATATCGCGTGCGCTTTGCATAAGCTCCTCGGCTGGCACAATACGATCGACCAAGCCGAACGTTAGTGCCTCTTGGGCGGTGATCTTCTGCCCGCCCATCAGAATAAGCTTGCTGCGCGCAGGGCCGATCAAGGTTGCCATACGTGCGGGGTCGCTGGGTTGCGGCAAGAACCCCAGCTTCATCACCGGATAGAAAAATTTGCCCCCGGGCACGCAGATCCGCAGATCGCAGGCCAGCGCCATCCCCATAGCGCCCCCCGCCAGCGTCCCGTTCAGCGCGCAGATGCTTAGCCCCGGCAGCGCGGCAATCGCGCCCGATAGCCTTTCCCATATGTCAGAGACAGCGAGCCCCGCGCGCGCCTCGTCCAGATCGGCACCGGCGCTGAACACTTTGCCAGTACCCGTCAGGATCACCGCGCGGGCGGCTTGGGCGTCCTCCATGAACTCGGCCAGGGCGACCAGCATCTCGTGGGTGAGGGAATTCGCCTTGTCCGGCCGGTTGATCGTCGCGACCCAGACGGGGCCTTCGCGGTCGAAATCGATCATACCAGACCAATCGCTTTGCGGATGCCCTCGTCGCGCAGCGAGATTTCCTCGCCACAGTATGTGTCGGCCTCGGCGCTGCACATCCACAACAGGGCCCGCGCGGGCCAATCGGCGGGAATGTGATCTTCCCACGCCAGTTCGCTGACGGGGTTGATGCCGCTTGCCTTGATCTCGCGCTGCATCTGGGTTGCGACCGTGCCCGGCGACAGACCGATGGCGCGGATCCCGTTCGCGGCTTCCTCCAGGTGGATCGAGCGGCCCATCATGTTCACCGCCGCTTTGGACGCGCAATAGTGGCTCCAGGCTTCGATGGCGTGATGCGCGGCACCCGAGCTGATGGTCAGGATCGACCCGCCGCCTGCGTCTTTCATCACGGGCAAGACAGCGCGCATGCCGTTGTAGACGCCCTTGAGGTTGATATCGATGACCTGCGACCATTCGTCAGGGTCCGACGTGGAAAGATGCGAGATCGGTTCAATCACACCGGCGTTGTTGATGAGCACGTCGACGCCACCAAAGGCCCCCAGCACCGTTTCCACCGCCGAGGACATCTCACCGAAACGGGCCACATTGCAGGGGATCGCGATGGCTTGCTTGCCGATTTCGCCCGCCAGATCGGCAATCGCGTCCTGAGACCGCGCCATCAGCACGACATTCGCCCCTGCGTCTGCAAAAACCCGTGCCGCTTCGGCCCCGATCCCGCGGCTGGCACCGGTGATCATCACGGTTTTACCTGTCATATCCATCGTATAATTCCCTTCGTCATCAATAAGCCCCGCACGGGGCCTGCCGCACGCGGCGTTTGGTGACATCGTTAGCAACTACATTCGCCAGCGCCAATCAAAAGCGCCCCCGCGGGCGGAACATCGCAGATTGGCGCGGGTCGCTTTGCCTTGTAAGGTGGCGTCGGGCGCTTACCTTTAGCGCAACCGCGCTGTCACCGGATAGCCGCCCGCGATTTGCGACAAAGGAATTTTTCATGATCCGCCCTCTCTTCGGCAGTGCCGCCCTTTCAGTTCTTTTCACCTCGTCCAGCGCTTTGGCGGATGTGACGCCGCAGGATGTGTGGCGTGACTGGCAGGACCATATGCAAAGCATGGGCTATGCGCTGACGGCCACGGAAAAGGTATCCGGGGATACGCTCGCGGTGAGCAATGTCCGCTTTGATCTGACGAGCGAGCCTGATCTGGGCCAGATCTCGATGTCGCTTGAACAGCTGAGCCTTGTGCAAAACGACGATGGCACCGTGTCGGTGGTCATGCCCGACGCAATGCCCTTGGTGTTCGAAATCACCCCGACCGACCCGGATGAAGACCGCGTGCGCGCAGCGCTGATCGTGAACCAGACCGGCCATGACATGCGCGTGAGCGGGACGCCGACCGACCTGAGCAGCGCCTATGCTGCCGGTCTTCTAGGCTTGACGCTGGATCAGATGACAGTGGGCGACGAGACCTTCGGCCCCGACAACGCGTCGCTGAATGTGGTGCTGAACAACGTCGAATACGCCTCTAAATCGGTGCTGGACGATATGCGCGCCTATGCGCAGGACGGGTCTATTGCGTCGATGACGTTTGACATGCGCTTCAAAGACCCCAAAGAGCCCGCCATCGCGACGATCAACGGCACCTCGACGGATATGACGTTCGACGGCGACGGGCGGTTGCCACTGGGTATTGCGCAGGCCAGTGACATGGCCGCCATGCTGCGGGCAGGCATGACCGGCGCGGGCACGTTCACCAGCGGCAACAGCACCATGACGGTAGACATCGAAGATCCCGAGAATGGCAATATGTCTGCCGCTGTCGCCTCTGAAGGGGGGCGTTTGACGGTTGAAACCAGCGCCGACGGCATGAGCTATGCCGGTTCGCGTCAAGGCATGGCGCTGTCAGTGCAGCCGCAGCAGTTTCCTTTCCTTCTGTCCTTCGGCCTCGATAATGCGGCGTTCAACCTAAGCGCGCCGGTGCTCAAGTCCGACGATGCGCAGGACGTGGCCCTTGGGCTGAACCTCGAAGGGTTCACCATGTCGGATATGGTCTGGGGCATGATCAACCCGCAAGGCACCCTGCCCCGCGATCCTGCCAACCTGTCGCTGGATGTGTCCGGCAAGGCGCGGCTGTTGATGGATTACTTTGACCCCGAGGCCGCGACCAGAATGGCCGAGACCGGACAGGTGCCAGCACAGCTGGATAGCGTGAACCTGAATGCGCTGATCGTGGATGCACTGGGGGCCAAACTGACCGGCAATGGCGCGGTCACGTTCGAGCATGACGAGAACGACCCAACGGCGCTAAAGCCGTCGGGCGCTGTAGACCTCAAGCTGGTGGGCGGGAACACCTTGATCGATACGCTGGTGTCCTCGGGCTTGCTGCCTGCGCAGATGGCGATGGGTGCGCGTATGATGATGGGCATGTTCGCCGTCCCGGCCGAGGGTGAGGACGATACGCTGAAATCCAAGCTCGAATTTACCCGCGACGGGCAAATCCTCGCCAATGGGCAGCGGATCAAGTAACCCTTCGCGGCCACGGCCCTCCAGCGACTGGCGTCCCTTGCACAGCTGCGGCAGGGGCGCTAGCAGTCTTTCACCCATTCAAGGAGCATCCCCCCATGTCGCAATCCATTGAGGCGCTGACCAAGTCGTTGCTGCATGCCGCCCGTCAAGCGGGTGCGGATAGTGCTGATGCGATGGCCGTGCGCGGGACATCGGTGAACGTCGATGTCCGTGGCGGGGTGCTGGAACAGGCCGAACGGGCCGAGGGCGTCGATATCGGGCTGCGGGTTTTTGTCGGGCAACGCTCGGCCAATGTCTCTGCTTCCGACACATCGGACCGCACGATCGAGGAAATGGCGATCCGCGCGGTGGCAATGGCGAAAGAGGCCCCCGAAGATCCCTACATCGGCCTTGCCGATCCCGACCAGCTGGCGACGGACTGGGATGTCGAGGCGCTTGAGCTTTACGACCCCGCGCCCGAGCCTTCGCCCGAAGCGCTGCAAGATGACGCCGCCCGCGCCGAGGCCGCAGGGCTAGCCGTCAAAGGTGTCAGTCAGGTGCAGTCCGCGGGTGCGGGCTATGGCGCGCAACAGGTATTTATGGCGGCCAGCAACGGGTTCGAAGGCGGATACCGCCGTACCGACCGCGGGCTGTCCTGCGTTGCAATCGCCGGCACCGGCACAGGGATGGAGCGGGACTATGACGGCGACAGCCGCATCTTCCAGACCGACCTGCGCAGCCCCGAAGACATCGGGACCAAAGCCGGTGAGCGCGTTCTTGAACGCATGGGGGCACGCAAACCGCCCACGGGGGCCTATCCGGTGTTGTTTGACGAACGCATTTCCTCGGCGCTGATCGGGCATCTTCTGTCTGCGATCAGCGGCACGGCGATTGCACGCGGTGCCTCGTGGCTGCGCGACGCTATGGGCGAACAGGTGCTGCCAAAGGGCATGTCCCTGATCGAAGACCCGTTTCGCCCCCGCGTCGCAGGNTCGCGCCCGTTCGATGGCGAAGGGCTGCCCACGTCGCGCCGNACCATCGTGGACGACGGGATGTTGCAGGGNTGGACCCTTGANCTGGCAACCGCGCGCAAGCTGGGGCTGACCCCGACCGGCAATGCCGCACGCGGCACCGGATCGAACCCCGGTCCGGCCACATGGAATATCGCGCTGTCCCANGGCAATGCCACCCGCGCNGACCTGATCCGCGATATGGGCACAGGTCTTTTGGTGACGTCGATGATCGGGTCGACCATCAACCCCAATACCGGCGACTACTCTCGTGGGGCGTCCGGTCTGTGGATCGAAAACGGCGAGATCACCCACGCNATCAACGAATGTACCATNGCGGGCAATCTGCGTGATATGCTGCAATCGATTGTACCNGCCAATGACGCGCGCGCGCATCTGAGCCGCGTTGTGCCGTCGCTTCTTGTCTCGGGAATGACCCTTGCCGGCGCTTGATGACCTCTCCCTTCTGATCGAGGCCGCACGCCGCTCGGGCGAGATTGCGACCTCTTTCACCGGCAAGACCGCGCAGCGTTGGGACAAGCCCGATGATGCCGGCCCGGTGACCGAGGCTGACCTTGCGGTGAACGCGATGCTGCACCANACGCTGACGGCGGCACGCCCGGATTATGGCTGGCTGTCCGAGGANAGCGACGACGGTACACGGCGGCTGGGGCAGCGTGATCTGTTCATCGTCGACCCGATTGACGGCACACGCAGCTTTATCGAAGGGTCTGACACCTGGTCCCATTCCCTTGCCATTGCGCGCGACGGGAGGATTACGGCGGCGGTGGTGTTCCTGCCCATGCTCGACCGGCTCTATGCCGCGGCGGCGGGGGCCGGTGCCACCCTGAACGGGCAAAGCATCTCTGTCTCGGACATCGCCACATTGCCCGAGGCGACCGTGCTGGCCACGAAACCGGTGATGGACATGCAGCATTGGACCAAGGGCGACCCCGGCTTCAAACGCGCGCACCGTCCGTCGCTGGCCTATCGGCTGGGGCTGGTGGGTCAGGGTCGTTTTGACGGCATGGTCACGTTGCGCAAAAGCTGGGAATGGGACATCGCCGCAGGGGCGCTGATTGTCACCGAAGCAGGCGGGCAATGCACCGACCGCACNGGGCAACCCCTGCGGTTCAACAACCCCGATCCACGCCTGAACGGTGTCGTCGCGGGGGGCGATGCCGTCCATGGGGCGCTGCTAAGCGGCCTTGCCCAGACCCAAGCCACCCCTTAGATTGCCCCCAAGGCCATCTGTTTGAAAACAAAGGACCGCGATATGACCCAACGCTTGCACCTCGTCTTTGGGGGCGAACTGATTTCGCCCACCGGTACCGCGTTCAAAAACGTCGATGACATCCATGTCGTCGGGATTTTTCCGAACTACGCCAGCGCCTATGACGCCTGGAAAAACGAGGCACAGCGCACGGTCGATAATGCGCATATGCGGTATTTTATCGCGCATCTGCACCGTCTGCGCGACGAAGAGGCTGCGGCCTCCTCTACCGAAGAGCTGGGGTAAACTCTTATGGCGCGGTCGCTTGGGCTGTCGGCCTATCGCGCCTTTACCGGTCGCGGGGGCGTGCCGCCATTCACCCCCGTGGCCAAGCGCCCCNCCGGAGAGCTGGTCTGGTGCCACGCCCCCGAACCCGGCAGCTTGTTCGCGATACAGGATCTGGCCATTCGCCTGTGCCGGAGCCGTCCGGGGCTGAGTGTTCTGATCACCGTCCCCCAAGCCTTGGTGCCGGTCGACCTGCCGCCGTGNAGCGAAGCCGACGTGCTGATCGATNCNCTGCCCGANGACCNCCCNNCGCTTGCCAANANNTTTATCGATTACTGGCAGCCCGACGCCTGTGTCTGGGCATGGGGGCGTNTGCACCCGAATATGATTGCAGAGATGACCACACAGNCCTGNCCGATGTTCCTGATCGATGCCGACAGCGACGGCTTTGACGGGCGACGCGACCGGTGGCTGCGCGATCTGACCCGCGATCTGCTGATGCATTTCTCGGCGATCATGACGCGGTCGGAGGCGGGGATGCAGCGGCTTGTCCGGCTTGGGCTCGCCCGCAAGGACATAGAGCTGACCCCCGCCCTTCAGGCCGGTGGCCGCGTGTTGCCTTGTATGGATTCCGATCTGGCCGATCTGTCNGCTGCGGTTGTGGGGCGCCCGATCTGGTTCGCCAATCAGGTGCTCGAGGGTGAGCTGAACACNGTGCTCACCGCGCACCGCCAAGGGCTCCGTCTGTCACACCGGCTGTTGCTGATCCTCGCGCCCGCCGACCCCAAGCAGGCCGATGTTTTCGCGCAGCGNATGGAGGATCAGAACTTTCGCGTGCTGCGATGGGGCGACGCGGGCTATCCCGANGCCTCGACTCAGGTGATGATCGCCGATGATCCGGCAGAGATCGGCTTGTTCTACCGGCTGGCCCCTGTGTCCTTTCTGGGCAANTCCCTGATCAACGGCAGCGGTGGCTGTGANCCGTTCGAGGCCGCGGCCCTGGGNTCGGCTGTGCTGTACGGGCCGAAAGTCCGGCGGTATCTGCCGCTNTATACCCGGCTGGCTGCCGAAGGAGCCGCGCGNATCGTGAATGATGCCACAGCGCTTGGCACCGCCGTGAACCGGCTGATCGCGCCAGATCAGGCAGCGACGATGGCGCAGGCGGGGTGGGATGTGATCAGCCGCGGTGCGGCCGTCACCGACAAGGTGATCGACCTTGTNCANGAAACGCTTGACCAGCNAGAGNCCACATCATGAAACGCGCCCCCGCCTTTTGGCACCGTCCCACGCCCGATTGGCGCGCGCGCCTGTTGCAACCTCTGGGCGCGCTTTATGCGCGTGCCACTGCCCGNAGGCTGGCGGCGGGNACGCCGCTGCGTCTGGATATTCCGGTGGTCTGCGTCGGCAACATCAACGCNGGGGGCACGGGCAANACGCCAACGGTCATGGCTGTCGTCGAACANCTGCGCGACAGGTATCACACGCCCCATGTGGTGTCGCGCGGTTACGGCGGCACGCTGAAGGGGCCGGTGCAGGTTGATCCGTCGCGCCACACCGCCGCACANGTGGGGGATGAACCGCTGCTGCTGGCCGCCTTTGCCGATGTCTGGGTTGCGCAGGATCGCGCAGCGGGGGCGCAGGCCGCGGCGGACGCAGGGGCCTCGGTGATTGTCATGGACGACGGCTTCCAGAACCCCGCGCTGCATCAGGACCTATCGATTGTGGTAGTGGATGCGGCCAAGGGGTTCGGCAACGGGCTGTGCCTGCCTGCGGGCCCCTTGCGCGAACCCGTTGCTACGGGTCTGGCGCGGGCGGATATCNTGCTGTCCATCGGTGGCGCNGCAGATCAGGCGCAGTTTGACGCGACCGACCTGCCCCGCGGGCTGCCGCATGTGCGTGCCGAACTCNCCCCCCTGCAAACGGGGATGGATTGGTCCGACACCCGCGCGCTGGCNTTNGCAGGNATCGGCCACCCCGAGAAGTTTTTTGCCACCCTGCGCGATCTGGGGGCAGAGATTGTCCACGCCGAAGCGCTGGAGGATCACCAGCCGCTGAACCCTGCGCTGATGGGACGGCTAGAGGCGGATGCCGCCCTGCGCGGCGCACAGTTGGTCACAACAGAAAAAGACGCGGTGCGTCTGCCCGCGTCTTTCAGAATGAAGGTGATAACCCTGCCTGTGCGACTGAAGTTCGATCCTGAAAACGCGCTATTTGCNGCGCTGGATCNACTGCCGAAACCGGCATAACCGCCAGAGCTTCCAGCGAAGCNCNGGCAGCNTGTCGGGGCGAACCTAGTCGTCCTGCCCCAGCTTTGGCGCGGCGCGATGCAAAGCCAGTTCAGCGCCCGAGAATTTGAACGGCGACCGGATGCCCGGCACCCCGTCCAGCTCGACCTTCATGCCACGCGCGATGACNTGGGGGTCTTCGAACATATCGGCCATGTCGTTGATCGGCCCNGCTGGCACGCCCTCTGCCTCGCAGGCGGCGAGCAGATCGTCGCGGGTGCGTTGGCTGGTAGCCCCNTTCAGACGGCGGATCATCTCGGGCCGGTTGGCGACGCGGTCGGCGTTCTTGGCATAGTCNGCCGANNTTGCCATATCATCCAGCCCCAGCATCCGGCACANCCGNTGGAACTGCCCNTCATTGCCCGTNGCNATGATCAGATGCCCGTCAGAGGATGTGAACACCTCGTAGGGGGTCAGGTTCGGGTGTGCATTGCCCATCCGCGTCGGCGCATTGCCCGTGGTCAGATAGTTCATCGCCTGATTGCCCGTCACCGCAACAGCGCAATCCAGCAGTGCCATGTCAATATGCTGGCCCACGCCGGTCTGGCTGCGCTGGTGTACCGCTGCCAGAATGGCCGTGGTGGCATAGACGCCGGTAAAGATATCGGTGATCGCCATNCCGTGTTTCTGCGGCTGACGGTCGGGTTCACCCGTGATCGACATCAGGCCGGACATGCCNTGGATGATGAAATCATAGCCCGCGCGATGCGCATAGGGGCCGTCTTGCCCGAAACCGGTGATCGAGCAATAGATCAGCTTGGGGAACTGCTTGGACANGCTGGCGTAATCCATCCCGTATTTGGCAAGCCCGCCGGTTTTGAAATTCTCGATCAGGATGTCGGCATCGGCCANAAGCTCTTTCATCTTGGCCTGACCNTCATCNGTGGTCAGATCGACAACAACCGAGGCTTTGCCCCGGTTGGCCGAATGGAAATACGACGCGGATTTATCTTCCCCGCGCTCGATGAACGGAGGCCCCCACTGGCGGGTNTCGTCGCCCGCCGGGCTTTCGACCTTGATCACCTCGCAGCCGAGATCCGAAAGCGTCTGACCGGCCCAAGGGCCTGCCAGAATACGTGCCAGCTCAATAACCTTGAGCCCTGCCAGCGGGGCCGCCATTATTCTTCCAGCGCTGCGTCGATGATCTCTTTCATCTCGGCATAGGGCATGTTGGAGTATTTCTTGCCGTTGATGATGAAGCTTGGCGTGCTGTTGATGTCATCCGCCTTCTGGTTTTCTTCCCACCATGCGACCAGCGACTGTGCTTTTTCACCGTCTTGCAGACAGGCGTCCAGTTCAGCNTTGTCGAGCCCGGCCANACGGCCGATTTTGCGCANCTCTTCGACGATCGCGGCAGGCTCTCCGGCGCGGACCCATTCGGACTGNCCGGCATAGATCATGTCGGTGATGCCAAAGAACTTGTCCTCGCCACCGCAGCGCGACACCATCGACGCCCAAAGGCCGTAGCGGTCAAAATAGACCTCGCGGTAGGTGAAGCCGATCTTGTCGTTGTCGATGTAATCCGCCTTGAGCTGCTGGAACGGGCCTTGGTCAAAGGAGGCGCAGTGCGGGCAGGTGTAGGATGCGTATTCGATGATCTGGACCGCTGAATCGGGGTTGCCCAATGTCATGTCCTGAATTTCGGTGGTTGCAGCAGGCGCATCCGCCTCTGCCGTGTCGGCGGACTGCGCGTTGGCCGCGCTGACCAGCGGGTTGATCGGTGTGCTGTTCACGGCATTTGTACCGCTGAAAGCGTACCAGCCACCTGCGGCAGCTACGGCAACAGCCGCAAGGATGGGGAATGTCGGTTTCATGTGATTTCCTTTTTCAGCGTTTGGTCTTGTTCAATATGTTCTCGCCCAGACGTGCAAGTGCATCGCGCAGGGCCTCGTTCGCGACAGGGCTGACGGTTTCGGCAGCACGCTGTTGCAAGACGGGGTCGTTCGGCGGTTCGGGATGGGTCTTGGGTTGCGGCGCAAACGCGACCTGGCCTTCGGCAAAGCCGGTGGCAGCCGTCTGGGTCACCCGCACCCGCGCAATCGCGTTGAACCCGTAGATGGCGTTCACCTTGGCGCGCAGCTGTTCCTTCTGCATCTCCAGCATGGGCGCATTTGCCCCTGTCGTCAGCAAGGTCAGCGTCGCCCCCATACCGCCGCGGCCATAGCTGACCTCAACAGGGCGCGAGATGGCCGCGACGTCCTGACCGACGATTTCGGCCCATTGGGTCAACAGACGGGATTGGGCAAAGCCGCGAGTCTCGCTCGCCTGACGGATCTTGGCCGAAAGCAGGCTATCCGTCCTTTTGAACCCTTTTGTACTGGTACGCCGTGGCGCCATGACTATCTTTCCCGAATGACTAGCCACAACATAGCGATCCCGCCTCGTATCACCAGCCATACCCAACCGAAAAGGTTATAAACATTGCGTGACACCGACCCCTCCGGCGACCTCCCGCTGATCCTTCTGGAATGGTACGATGTCCATGCCCGCGCGATGCCTTGGCGCGTGCTGCCAGCGGCGCGGATGGCGGGCGTGCGCCCCGATCCCTACCGCATCTGGCTGAGCGAGGTGATGCTGCAACAAACCACCGTCGCAACCGTGCGCGACTATTTCCAACGGTTCACCGCGCGCTGGCCGACGGTCGTTGATCTGGCAGCGGCTGCGGATGCGGATGTGATGGGAGAATGGGCCGGACTGGGCTATTATGCCCGTGCCCGCAATCTGCTGAAATGCGCCCGCGCTGTGGTGGCCGATCATGACGGCCACTTCCCCGCCGACCACGCGGCCTTGCTGAAGCTGCCGGGAATTGGCCCTTATACTGCTGCGGCCGTATCCTCTATCGCGTTTGATCTGCCGTTCACGGTGCTGGATGGCAATGTTGAACGGGTGATGGCGCGGCTTTATGACATCCACACCCCCCTGCCCGCCGCCAAGCCCGACCTCATGGCACGTGCTCAGGCGCTTACCCCAACCACCCGTCCCGGAGATTACGCCCAAGCGGTGATGGATCTGGGGGCCACGATCTGCACCCCCAAATCCCCTGCCTGCGGCATTTGTCCGTGGCGCGCCCCCTGCCTTGCTCGCCGCAATGGCACGGCGGCCGAACTGCCCAAGAAGACCCCGAAGAAGCCGAAACCGATCCGNCATGGCACGGTCTATCTGGGGCAGCGCGCGGATGGNGCCTGGCTGCTTGAGACGCGCCCCGACAAAGGGTTGCTCGGCGGTATGCTCGGGTGGCCCGGCACCGACTGGATNGAGGCCGACGGCNCGCGCCCCGCAGGCACGCCGCCTGCCCCCGCCGACTGGCACCCCCTTGCNGGGGAGGTGCGGCACACGTTCACGCATTTNCACCTGATGCTGACCGTCATGCACGCGCCCCTAACGAATGACACGGTGCCAGCACGCGGGCANTTTGTCNNGCGGGATGATTTCCGCCCGTCGGACCTGCCCACGGTGATGCGCAAAGCCTATGACTTGCTACGTTAGCGGCGGCGCGGCATAGTTTATCGCAGCCAAAGCTGTGCCCGATCCCCTTGGGCCAGATAACCCGAAAAGGCCGTGCAGCATGACCTCGCCCACCACAAACATAAGCACCGACCAGCTGTCGCAGTTCCGGCGTGCGCTGCCTTTTGCCCTGTCCTTNGCGCTGATCCCGCTGGTCTGGATNTCCGCCACCGTCGGCGGCTGGACCGTGATCCTGATGCCGCTGGTCACATGGTATCTGTTTTCGATCATCGACGCGATNGCGGGGCTGAACCTTGATAACGCCGATCCGGACGCNTCAGACGGCGACCTGTTCTGGTATCGCATGATCACGACCGCGTGGATGCCGGTGCAGTTTCTCACGCTCTTCGGGTTGCTATGGTACGTGCCACAGGCCGCGCATCTGTCCGGCTGGGAGAAAGCCGCCGTCTTCTTCGGCGTCGGCGTCATGACNGGCACCATCGGGATCAACTACGCCCACGAGCTGATGCACCAACGCAATAGACGCGAACGCTTCTGGGCCGATGCGCTGCTGGCGATGGTGCTNTATTCGCACTTCCGGTCTGAACATCTGCTGGTGCACCACCGCTATGTCGCCACCCCGCGCGATCCGGTGACCGCACGCTATAACGAAGGGTTCCACCGCTTTTACCCGCGCGTNCTGCGGCAATCGCTGGTGTCCAGCTTTCAGGCCGAAAAANCGATGCTGGCACGCAAGGGCAAACCCTGGANCGACCTGAGCAACCCNTTTTTCAAATACTGGGCGCTGCAAGCAGGCTGNCTGATCCTCGCCGTGGTCCTTGGCGGNTGGGTCGGNCTGGGNCTGTTCCTGCTGCAAGCGGGCGTGGCGATCTGGCAGCTTGAGCTGGTGAATTACATCGAACACTACGGTCTGACGCGCAAACATCTGGGTGACGGCAAATATGAACACGTCCAGCCGCGTCATTCGTGGAACGCNGCGCATAAGGCGTCCAACTGGCTGCTGATCAATCTGCAACGCCATTCCGACCACCACTANAAACCCGACCGGCGGTTTCCCGTGCTGCAAACCTATGGCGACGCAGAAGCNCCGCAANTNCCCTATGGCTACCCCGTCATGACAATGGCCGCGATGATGCCCTGGGTCTGGCGGCGNGTGATGAACCCACGGGTGCGGGAATGGCGCCGGACCTACTACCCCGAGATCACNGACTGGGCCGAGTATAACGCAGGCAAGACNCCCTANCCCCGCTGAACATCGCTGAACCTTCCTGACCGCCTGAAACGAAAAAGACCCCGCCAATGAAAGGCGGGGCCAAGGTGAGTGTCCTTATGGGCACGCCTTCTCATGAGGCGGCAAGGACACCGGCGGTGTTCGTAAATAGGGTGTGAAAGTGGGGAGAGGCCTAGTTGGCCATNTCTGCCCGGATCTGCTGGCGCAAGATATCGATCGGCACGCGNTTGCCGTCTTTCTTGTAGCACCAATATGTCCAACCATTGCAGCTTGGCGCTTTCTCATANGCCGCACCGACTTGGTGGATCGATCCTTTGACCTCGTTCCCGACAAGCGTGCCATCGGCACGNACCTTGGCGGAATACCGGCCGTTNAGGGAATAAAGCTCTTCGCCCGGGCGCAGCATGCCACGTTCAACCAGCTGGCCAAACGGCACGCGCGGCTCGGCGCGTTTCGAGGTGGTGGTCTGCAACGCTTCNTTNTCGAACTTGCGCACGGATTTNATCCGCTTTTCGGCAACCTTGCGATACGCCTCTTCCCGTTCNATCCCGATAAAGTCGCGGCCCAGCATCTTGGCAACGGCNCCTGTGGTGCCNGTGCCAAAGAACGGATCAAGCACGACATCACCGGGGTTGGTGGACCCCACAAGGATACGGTGCAACAGGCTTTCGGGNTTTTGCGTCGGATGCGCTTTATCGCCCATCTCGTCCTTCAGACGTTCGTGACCGGTGCAGATCGGCAGCACCCAATCNCTGCGCATCTGGATNCCTTCGTTCANCGCTTTCAACGCTTCGTAGTTGAAGGTGTATTTGGAATTCTCGTCCTTNCCGGCCCAGATCATGGTNTCATGCGCATTGGTAAANCGCTTGCCGCGAAAGTTCGGCATCGGGTTCGACTTGCGCCACACCACGTCGTTCAANATCCAGAAACCCGCATCCTGCAANGCGGCACCAACGCGGAAAATATTGTGATAGCTGCCAATAACCCAGATNGCGCCATTGGGTTTCAGCAGACGNCGCGCGGCTTTCAGCCATTCGCGGGTAAACTTGTCATAGACGGCAAAGCTGGAAAACTGATCCCACGCATCATCGACCGCATCCACCTTTGAATTGTCGGGACGATGCAAGTCGCCACGCAACTGCAGGTTATAGGGGGGATCCGCAAAGATAAGGTCCACCGACTCTGCCGGAAGCGCATTCATCGCTTCGATACAGTCGCCAGAAATGATCGTGTTTAAAGGGAGTGCTGCCGCACCCTTGGTCATCGTCTTCATAATAGCTGCCTCTTGCCCGGCACATTGTGTGCTCTTGGTTATCCACAAGATGCCCCGACAGACGATTCCTGGTCAATTTCTTTTTTGAATCAAGTGGTTAGTTATTTATCTTGATACAACATGTTGTGTACGGGTTTGAACAAACGTCTATGGTGTGGGGTCACACCAATTTTCTGCAACGCCTCCATGTGCTTTTTCGACCCGTATCCCATGTTGGTTTCCCAGCCATATCCAGGGTGCTGTTGCGCCAAGGACAACATGACACAATCTCGACATATTTTGGCCGCAATTGAGGCCGCGGAAATCGACTGCGACCGAGCGTCTCCCTTGATCACGGTTTCGGCAGGCAAGGTCAGATCGCGCGGGATCATATTGCCGTCGATCAACGCATAATCGGCGGGGGTCTTCAGCCCCTCCAGCGCGCGCAGCATGGCAAGGTGGCTCGCCCTCAGGATGTTGAGCTCTTCAATCTCTTCGACCGAGGCATGGGCAACGCTGATATCCGCAACCTGCAAAAGCTCTTCATACAGGCGTTCTCGCGCAGGTTTGGTCAGCTTTTTTGAATCGTTCAGCCCCTCGGGAATGCGATCCGGGTCCAGCACCACGGCAGCGGCAGTGACCGGCCCCGCCAAGGGCCCGCGCCCCACCTCGTCCACGCCGGCGACCCGCTCAAAGCCGCGCGCATGGGCGGCCCGTTCAAATTCAAAATCTGGTTTCATGACCCGTGAAAACCCCAACCCGCGGCAAAGCTCAAGCCCCGCCCACGCGAATTGTGACCTTGCGAAGACTGCGATGTCACAATCGCAAAAGATATCCACAGCACATAAGAAAGGGAGGGATGCCCGAACATCCCTCCCTTCCCCACCCGAGAGCATCGAAATGCCCCCGGTATTGGCACGCTGAGATTAACCGCGCGCCAAACTGTATCCCGCGCCGCGCAGGCAGCGGGCGTCATACCCATAGCGGGTGCCCCGATGGGTCCGGATCTGCTGCGCACATTGCTGCGGCAGACGGTTGGCATGACGGAAATTATTCTCAAGACAGCGGCGGCCGAACATCAGCACCTGACCGCGACGCGTGTCGAAGCTCTGGAAACACTGTTTGGGCAGCAGCTTGGCGTTGGCATGGGTGCGATGCTGCTTGCGCTTGTAGCCCTTGGGCAGCGGACGCGGCTCTACCCGGTGGCGCGATTGCGGCGCGCGGTAGACGGGCACGCGCTCGGCCCGTTGAGGGCGTGGAGCGCGGTACACAGTGTTTGGCGCGTGGCGGTGCTTTGATACTTCCTGCCGGGCACGTTCTTCGTCGCGCTTGTTCTTGTCGTGAATGATCTTGCCGACAATGGCCACGCCCAAAACACCGACCGCGATTTTCGCCAGATCCCTGTTGCGGTCGCCCGCCGCGGCGGGGGCAGCAGTAAAGGCGGTGATAGCGACGGCTGCGGCTGCAATCGAGGCGATGAATTTATGGTGCAATGTAAAGCGCATTGTCTGATCCTTTCGGTTGGGGGCAACATGGGAAGCACCCCATGCAAAGCCATCAAGAGCGAGGCCGTGGGATCAAACTGGCCGCACCCCCCTCAGACAGGCAATAACACCCCCCTGTTATCGAATAACAAAGCGGTACAGACCCAATGGATATTGAATATCCGCCCGGATAGGCGCAGTCTGATCGTCATGAAACACATCCTCCTTTCCCTGACTGCTGCGGGGCTTCTGGCCCTCTCCGCCCCCTCTGCCCAAGCGGCGGAATGTTTTGCCGACTACAAGGCAAAGCAGGAAAACCCCTTGCGCCTGCATTATGGTGTGGCGCAGGTATCCGGTGACTGCAGCCGTGCCTCGGCGCAGGCCCAATTGACGGACCGGCTGGCTGCAAATGGCTGGACGTTGCTGACGATCGTCTCTGTCTTTGGCAAGGATGGCCTAAACCAAAGGAAAGCGAGTGCCGGACCAAATTTCCTCCGCTTCTGAGATGCGCCGCACGGGCGGGCGTTTTGTCGGCGGTGGTATCGCGGCCGTTGTGGCGATCATTCTGATCGGCGCAGGGCTGTTGCTATGGGCCCTGCCCGACGCCAATGCCTTTAACGCGCAGGTCGAACGCATCTTTGTCGAGAACGACGATCTGACGACTCAGGCCGAAATCAAACTGCTTGAAATTCTCGCACAATCGGGCACGGCGTTTTCCGAAACCCTGTCGAGCTACCGGATCGTGATCATCGTGCTGCTGGTCTTTGCGACGGCCATGCTGGTCGCGGCGCTGGTGTTCCTGATCATGCTCGTGGGCTTCAACCGCCGCATGGCGCAGATCGAACGGGTGGGGATACAAGTAAACTCGCTCCTCATCAGCCGCGAGGAAAACACCGTCTATCTCAACAACCTGGGCTTCAAACTGACCGCCGCCGCGATGGAAACGATGTCGGTCCTTGCTGAAGCGCGCATGGATGACGATGTGCTCTCAGGCTCCGAGATCGAGGGCATGATCTCGGGCCGGACCGCCGCTGACTGCGACGAAGCAGCAGGGGCCACGCGCATCAAACGTCTGCGCGATACATTGGGCAACCAGATCGTGTCGGAACTGCTGGTCAAGAATATCGCGCGGCGCGGCTATATGCTGGCCATCGACAAAGACGTGATCAAGGTCATCTGACCTCTTCATTTTGCCCTGAAAACTCCGGGGGAGTCGCGCCTGCGCGACGGGGGCAGCGCCCCCCTGCCCGGTCTCGTGTCATCCGCGACATTCACCCCCGCTTTGTCGATCCGCGCTTTNTCAGCTCCACGCCGAGCCGGATATGCGGCGTGTGGATGGCCGCGCGGTCAGCGATTGCGTCCCGAAGCAGGGTCATTGCCCCTGCACCGACCTCGTAGCGCGGCGTCGCGACAGAGGTAATGCCCGGGTTCAGNTGCCGCGACATTTCAAGGTCGTTGAAGCCGCAGATACCCAGATCGTTGGGGACGTTGATGCGACGGCGTTCGGCCTCGAACAGCGCGCCGGCGGCGAGGTCGTCNTTATTGCAGAACACAGCATCGGTGTCTGGCGCTTGCGCAAGAAGATCGCTCAGNAGTTGCCCGCCCATACCCACCGAGGACGGGTNGGTCGTCGTGATCACGCGGCTCGGATCATACACGCCGCGCGCCTGCGCTTCGGCTGTGAANCCCGCAAGCCGCGCCTGCGAGCGCGGGTCCATTCGCGCGCCCAGAAATCCGGGCTTTTTGTACCCCGCATCAATCAAGTGCCGCGTGCCTTCGACCGCACCATCGTAGTGTGAGAACCCGATCATGAGATCAATCGGAGAGTCCGACACGTCCATAATCTGCACGACGGGACAGGGCGCGGACTTGAGCAGGGTTCGTGCTGCGTCGGTTTGGTCGATCCCTGCCACAATCAGCCCCGCCGGACGCTGACGCAGGAAGGTACGCAAAAGGTTTTCTTCCTTGCTGGGGCTATAGCGGAAATTACCGATTTGCACCGATAAGCCCGACCCGTCGATCACATCGTAAACACCGCGCAAGACGTCAGAAAACACCGCGTTGGTCAGCGATGGGACCAGCAGACCCACCACATTTGTCCGCTCGGACGCAAGCGCCGAAGCGGCTTGATCCGGTACATACCCAAGCAGTTCGATCGCAGCCTGAACCTTCTTTCGCACACCAGCCGAGACCATGTCGGGGGCACGAATCGTCCGCGATACCGTGATAGCGCTGACACCGGCCTCTGCCGCGACTTCATTCAACGTAACCCGCTTGTATTTAGTGTTCTTTTCCATGTGATAAAACCTATCACGTGCACAGCTCTTTGGGAATAGTTGACAGATGACAGCGCTGTCATTAGCGTCCGCCCATCGTCACCGTTTACGGTNACGACTTTTTAGGGAGGATAAATACATGCGCTTTACCGCTAGGCTTCTGGCCGCAACCGCACTTGTCAGCGCCGGGCTGGCCGGTGCCGCTGCTGCACAAGATTTTTCGCTCAAGTTCCAGTCATCTGATCCGGCAGGCAACGCCAACTTCTTGCTGCAGCAAGAATGGGCCAAAGACGTCGCCGCCAAAACCGACGGCCGCGTCGAGGTCGATCTGCTGCCCGTTGAAACAATCGTCGCCCATACTGAATCTCAGGATGCCGTGGCGGCTGGCATTATCGATGGCCACGTCACCGATACCTCTTATTTCGCAGGGAAAGAGCCGGCGTTTGGTCTGATTGCCAATCCGGTCGGGGCATGGTCAGACCCGCAGCAGATGTTCGACTTTATGGAGAACGGCGGCGGCAATGANCTGATGAACGAAATGCTTGAACCCTACGGTTTGCATTTCATCGGCGCGACGACCCCCGGCCTCGAGGCGTTTCTGTCGAAGGTGCCGCTGGACGGTGTGGACGANCTGAAGGGGCTGAAGATGCGCGCCCCCGAAGGTATGGTNCAGAAAGTCTTTGCCGCGGCGGGCGCGTCTCCGGTCAACCTGCCTGGCTCCGAGGTCTTCACCTCGCTTGACAAGGGTGTGATCGACGCTGCGGATTATACCGTCTTCTCGACCAACCACGCGCAGGGCATNCATGACGTGGCNAACCATCCNGTATACCCCGGCTTCCACTCCATGCCGCTGGTNGAGGTGTCGATCAACAAAGGTGTATGGGATTCGATGCCCGAGGATATCCAAAGCGCATTGGTGGAGTCCGTAAAAGACTTCCGGCAGCTCCAGGTGTCGACCTTGGCCGAACGNGACATGGCCGCGGTGAAAGAAGCCGAAGCCAACGCCNATATCACCGTGCACAATTGGTCCGATGAAGAGCGTGCGAAATTCCGCGCCTTCGCCAANACCGAATGGGAGAAGGCGGCCGAAGCATCCGACGCATCGCNCAAGGTCTATGACACGCTGACNGCCTATCTCGAANAAAACGGGNTGCTGNAATAAGCGCCGAAGCACCAGCACCCTTCCGGACAGACCNGAGGGGTGAACGCTCGGGAGGGGCANATGCAAGACAGGACAGATCCCAACGTCGCGGCCAGCGCACCCGTGGATATTGACGCACCCAAGGGGGCGATCCCAGAGGCCGGGCTGCTAGGGCGCGGCATCGACCGGATCGGCATCCTTTTTGCCTTTGCGATCCTCGCCTCTGCCGCGATCCTNGGGATCGAGGTGGTCTTGCGCTATGTNTTNGACGCCCCGACGATCTGGGCGCATGAGACGGTGATCTTTCTGAANGCCACCGCNTTTGTTTACGGGGGNCTNTATGTGGTATCGCGGGATGCGCATATCCGTGTGGTCCTGATCTANGATTACCTNTCAGCCCCGTGGCGGCGCATTTTCAATGTGGTGATTTCGCTGGTCTGCCTCGTGGCGACNGCCTTCTTCGGCTGGGCCGCATGGCAAAGCCTTGTGCGTGCGGTCTGGACGCCAACCGGNGCGATCCGGCTGGAAAGCAGNGGCAGCGCATGGGATCCNCCCACGCCGGGGATGCTTAAAATCTTTCTCTTTACAATTCTCGTGGTCATGGCCGTGCAGTTCGCTGTGCTTGCTTGGAACTACATGACAAAACAGGACCGGTGATGGACCTTCTCACAGCGCTGTTCGACTTTAAGGCCATGGGGATCGAAGTGGCGACAGGGGCGATGTTCGTCACCTTGTTCCTGCTGCTGATCACCGGCATGCCACTGGCTTTCGTGACCCTGCTCGTGGCGCTGATTTTTGCGCTTGGCTGGTTCGGNCCNATGGCCGTGCCGTTGATCACCAGCCGCATCTTCAGCTTCGTCAATTCNTTCGTCTTCGTNTCCGTACCGATGTTCGTATTGATGGCCGCGATCCTNGATCGGTCGGGCATTGCACGCGATCTGTTCGACGCCATGCGCGTGGTCGGTGGCCGTCTGCGGGGCGGCATCGCGATCCAGACTTTGCTGGTCGCCGTGGTGCTGGCNGCNATGTCCGGCATCATCGGGGGCGAGGTGGTGCTGCTGGGTCTGCTGGCNCTNCCCCAGATGNTGCGGCTTGGNTATGACCGGCGTCTGGCCATCGGCGTATGCTGCGCGGGCGGGGCCTTGGGGACAATGGTGCCCCCGTCCATCGTGTTGATCATCTATGGTCTGACGGCGTCCGTCTCTATCGGGGATCTGTTCACCGCGTCCTTCCTGCCCGGTCTGATGCTGGCAAGCTTCTATATCATCTACGTGCTGGTGCGGGCCTANATGAACCCCGACATCGCCCCGATCCCGGAACCGGACGAGACCTCGACAGCCGAGAAGATGCGTCTGCTCAAAGGGTTGATCTTGCCAATCATGGTGGTGATCTTTGTGCTGGGGTCGATCTATGGCGGCATTGCCTCNGTCACCGAAGCCTCTGCCATCGGGGTGATCGGCGTGACCCTGTCCACGATGATCCGCGGCGAATTCACCACAGAGCTGATGGTGGGCGCGGCCAAGCGGACCCTCGCGACCGTCGGGATGATCGTCTGGATCGGGATCGGTGCCTCGGCACTGGTCGGGGTCTTTAACCTGATGGGNGGCATCACCTTTGTCTCTAACCTGATCACCGGCGTGTCCGACAATCCNACCGTGATTGTCTTGTTCATGATGGCGATCCTCTTTGTCCTTGGGATGTTTCTGGACTGGGTAGGGATTGCGCTGCTGACCATGCCGATCTTTGTCCCGATCATTCGCGATCTTGGTCTTGATCCTGTGTGGTTCGGTGTGGTCTTCGCCATGAACATGCAGGTCAGCTTCCTGTCGCCGCCCTTTGGTCCCGCCGCCTTCTATCTCAAGTCGGTGACACCACCCGATATCTCTTTGGGAGAGATCTTCCGCTCTCTCCTGCCCTTCATTGCCCTTCAAATCCTCGCGCTCGCTATTCTCATTGCCTTCCCTGGCGTGACCGGCCGCTGAAAGACGAATTATGACCGACACCAAATCTCTGCGCTCCCGTAAGTGGTTCGACAATCTCGACGATCCGGAGATGACCGCGCTNTATATTGAACGCTACCTGAACTACGGGCTCACGCTTGAAGAACTGCGGTCAGGCAAGCCGGTGATCGGGATCGCGCAGACNGGCAGCGACCTGAGCCCNTGCAACCGCCACCATATCGAGCTGGCCAAACGGACCCGCGACGGGATCATCGCCGCCGGAGGCATCCCGATGGAAATTCCGGTGCACCCTATCCAGGAAACCGGCAAGCGTCCGACCGCGATGCTGGACCGTAACCTCGCNTATCTTAGCCTCGTCGAAAGCCTGTATGGCTACCCGATCGACGGCGTCGTGCTGACCATTGGCTGTGACAAAACCACGCCGGCGCTGCTGATGGCAGCGGCCACGGTGGGCATGCCCGCCCTGGCCTTTTCGGTCGGGCCGATGCTGAACGGCTGGCACCGNGGCGAACGTGCAGGATCGGGGTCGGTGATCTGGCAGGCGCGGCAAGAGCTGGCGGCCGGCACAATCGACGCCGAAGAATTCCTCGAGATCGCGGCCTCTTCCGCCCCCTCGGTCGGGTTCTGCAACACGATGGGCACCGCGTCGACGATGAACTCCCTGTCAGAGGCTNTGGGTATGCAGCTGCCCGGCGTTGCCTCTATCCCCGCACCTTACCGCGAACGCGGGCAAGCGGCCTATCATACGGGAAAACGTATCGTTGATATGGTCCATGCAGACCTGCGCCCGGCCCAGATCATGACCCGCGAAGCCTTCGAGAATGCCATTGTCGTCAACTCCGCCCTTGGCGGTTCAACAAACGCGCCGATCCACCTCAATGCCATCGCCGCGCATCTTGGCATCGCGCTGAGCAACGGAGACTGGGAGGAATTCGGCCACGCCGTGCCACTCCTCGTCAATATGCAGCCGGTCGGCACCTATCTGGGCGAAGACTTCCACCGAGCGGGGGGCACAGCCGCTGTGATCGGTGAATTGTTGCGGGCCGGGCTTTTGCCACATCCCGATGCGCTGACTGTAACCGGTCAAACGATCGCCGAACTCTACACCGACACGCCGATCCTTGATGAGGATGTGATCCGCCGCGCGGCGTCACCGTTGAAACCCAATGCNGGTTTCCTGAACATGCGCGGCAACCTGTTCGACAGCGCCTTGATGAAAACCTCTGCCATCGACGCGGGCTTTCGGGCGCGCTATTTCTCGAACGCACAAGAGGCNTTTGAAGGCCGTGTCGCGGTATTCGACGGACCAGAAGACTTTCACGCCCGCATCGATGACCCCGCGTTGGGGCTGACCGANGACAGTGTTCTGGTGATGCGTGGCGCAGGGCCCAAGGGCTATCCCGGCGGGGCCGAGGTGGTGAACATGCGCCCGCCAAGCTATCTGATCAAACAGGGCGTCCGCGCCCTGCCGTGTATCGGCGACGGGCGGCAGTCGGGCACCTCTGGCTCCGCGTCGATCCTNAATGCATCGCCCGAAGCTGCGGATGGGGGCGGGCTTGCGCTGTTGCAAGACGGCGATCCGATCCGNATCGACCTGAAACAGCGCCGCGTNGANGTGCTGCTGGANGAAANCGANCTTGCCGCGCGCCGCGCNGCNCTNGACGCTGCGGGGGGCTATGCGCAGCCNGAAAGCCAATCCCCNTGGCAAGAGATCTTCCGCGAGAAAGTACGCCCCTTCTCCGAAGGNATGGTCTTTGAAGGCGCTACCGAATACCGCGACATCACNAGCCGCGGCCTGCCGCGCAACAACCACTNACCCATGCGCGACTTNGATATNATCTGCATNGGCGAACCGCTGGTCGAGTTCAACCAGATCAACGGGACGCAGTGGCATCAGGGGTTCGGTGGTGACGTGTCNAACGTCGCCATNGCCGCTGCCCGTCTCGGCGCGCGCAGCGCCATTGCAACCTGCGTGGGCGACGACNGTTTCGGGCAAGAGCTTCGCAATCTTTGGNGCCGCGAGGGCGTCGATGCCTCCTGCGTTGCGACGGACGCATCGGCCCCGACGGGGCTCTACTTCGTGCGGCACGGGTCNGATGGGCACCGGTTCGAGTATCGCCGCGCAGGGTCTGCTGCCAGCNGAATGACCGCAGACAGCTTGCCTGTTGACGCCATAGNGCGCGCCCGGTTCACCCATCTGTCCGGCATCACTCTGGCGATCAGTGCCAGCGCGCGCGATGCCGGTCTGGAGGCGATGCGTATCGCACGGGCGGCCGGACGGCAGGTGTCTTTCGATCCGAACTTGCGGCTGGCGCTCTGGCCCCTTGAGCAAGCCCGTTCCGTGATTACCCAAGCGNTCGGNCTGGCGGATATCGCGCTGCCGGGTCTGGATGACGCGCGCCAGATTACGGGNCTGGACACCCCCGAAGACATNGTGCGGGCGTTTCACGAAATGGGGCCGGACNTNGTCGCCCTGACCCTCGGAGAGGACGGCGCGCTTCTGGGGCACGCCGGAACGATAACGCATATNCCCGGCGTTCNGGTCACAGCCGTCGACGCCACAGGTGCCGGAGACTGTTTCGACGGGGCCTTCCTGACCCGCCTGTCAAAAGGCGACACCCCCGAAGCCGCNTGCCACTACGCCGTCGCGGCCTCTGCGCTGTCTGTCCAGGGCTACGGCGCCGTCGCCCCGCTGCCCACTGTTGCCGACATGGCGGCGGGTTAAGCAAACGTCTGCGCGGGCGGGGGCAGCGCCCCCTCTGGACACTCCGTNATGCTTGACCCTAGGGTACGCCGAAACAGCACCAAGGATCATGCCCATGCCAGCCCCCTTCAACGCNTTCAAACAGGCTTTGAAACAAGGCGANACCGTCTTTGGCTGCTGGCTGGGTCTTGCGGACACCTATAGCGCCGAACTGATGGGGACCGCCGGTTTTGACTGGCTGGTGATCGACGGNGAACACGCGCCGAACGACCTGCGCTCTATCATGGCGCAGCTTCAGGTGCTTGAAGCCTCTGACAGCCATCCNGTCGTNCGCGTCCCCGTGGGNGAGACCTATCTGATCAAACAGATGCTGGATGCGGGGGCGCAGACCCTGCTGGTGCCTATGGTGGACAATGCCGATCAAGCCCGCCAGCTGGTGCGCGATGTCACCTATCCGCCTCACGGCGACCGCGGTGTCGGCTATGCGCTGACCCGTGCCGCGCGTTTCTCGCAGATCGCGGATTACGGCACCACGGCGGATGATGAGATCTGCCTGCTGGTGCAGGTCGAAAGCGTGAAAGGCCTTGAGAACCTGAATGCGATCCTCGCGGTCGACGGGATCGACGGCGTGTTCATCGGCCCTGCGGATCTGGCGGCTGATATGGGGTACATGGGCAATGCGCTCCACCCCGAGGTACAAGACGCGATCATGACCGCGCTGCACAAGGTACACGCGGCGGGCAAGGCACCGGGCATCTTGTCGACCCACGACGACATGACCCGCGACGCGCTTGAGGCCGGGGCGCAGTTTGTTGCGGTCGGGGCGGATGTTCTGCTGCTCAGCCACGCGGCGCAAGCGCTTGCGGGCAAATGGCGTGACACACTGACATGACGCGCGGGGTAGCTTTGTTGGGGCTGGGCTATGTGCTCAGCCAGTTTTTCCGTGCCTTTCTGGCCGTGCTCAGCCCGTCACTGCGCGTTGATCTGGGGGCCACGCCCGAAGACCTCGCCTTTGCGTCGGGGCTGTGGTTCTTCTCCTTTGCGGCGATGCAACTGCCTGTGGGATGGGCGCTGGATACAGTCGGGCCGCGGCGCACGGCGGCCAGCTTGCTGCTGGTGGGCGGGGGCGGCGGGGCGGCTTTGTTCGCAGTGGCAACGCAGCCGCTGCACATCAATCTGGCGATGGTCCTGATCGGGATCGGCTGTGCGCCGGTGTTGATGGGAGCCTACTATATCTTTGCACGTGAATTCGCACCAAGCCGCTTTGTCGTGCTCGCCTCTGTCATGGTGGGCATCGGCACGCTTGGCAATCTCGTCGCATCCTATCCGATGGCGATTGCGGCGGAAACGATCGGCTGGCGCGCGTCTCTTTGGGGGCTTTGCGCCATCACCACGCTCACGGCGGTTGGCATCTGGAGCGTCGTGCGCGACCCCGCCACCCCCGAAGGGGAGCAACGCGGCAGCCTTCTTGGCGTGTTCAAGATCAAGGCGCTGTGGTTCATCTTTCCCATCATGAGCGTCAGCTACGCCCAGGTCGGCGCGTTGCGCGGGCTCTGGATCGGTCCCTATTTCGAGGATGTCTTTGCCGCGAACGCTCACCAGATCGGCTGGGCGACCCTGTTGATGGGCATCGCGATGGTGGCAGGCAGCCTCGCCTATGGCCCGCTGGACCGCGTGATCGGCAGCACAAAATGGGTGATTGTCGGGGGCACGGCGCTGAACCTTGCGGCCTTGGTGGCGCTTATGCTTTTCCCCGACAGTGGCATCATTCTTGCCACCGCGCTGATGGCCGCTGTCGGTTTCTTTGGCGCGACCTATGCGGTGATCATCGCCCACGGCCGCAGTTTTATGCCGCCGCAGCTGGTCGGGCGGGGCATGACCCTGTTGAACCTGTGCAGCATTGGTGGCGTTGGCGTGGCGCAGTTCCTGTCGGGCCGCGTCTATGCGGCCAGCCAGCCCGCCGTCACCGCGCAGGCCCCCTATGTGATGATTTTCACCCTGTTTGCCGGGCTCATGGCAGCGGGTCTGTTCGTCTACCTGTTTTCCCGCGATACAGGCGAATAGGCCACGCCCCCTTCCCCCGCGGGCCCAAGCGGTATAAGAGGCCCGCACCATCACATTTTAGTATTGGAGTTTTAAGATGGGTTATCGCGTCGTCATCGCGGGTGCCACAGGCAATGTGGGCCGTGAAATGCTGAACATTCTGGCCGAGCGCCACTTCCCTGTAGATGAAATCGTGGCACTTGCCTCGCGCAAGTCTATGGGATCCGAAGTCAGCTTTGGCGACAAGACGCTCAAGACGAAAGACTTGGATACGTTCGACTTCACGGGCTGGGATATGGCGCTGTTCGCCGTCGGTTCGGAAGCGACCAAAAAATACGCGCCCAAGGCCGCCAAGGCCGGTTGCGTGGTCATCGATAACTCGTCTCTGTACCGCTACGATCCCGATATCCCGCTGATCGTGCCAGAGGTGAACGCCGACGCGATCCACGATTATTCCAAGAAAAACATCATCGCGAACCCGAATTGCTCGACCGCGCAGATGGTTGTCGCGCTCAAGCCGCTGCACGACCGCGCCACGATCAAACGTGTTGTCGTGTCGACCTACCAGTCGGTGTCCGGTTCGGGCAAAGACGGCATGGACGAACTGTGGGACCAGACCAAATCGATCTACAACCCCACCGACGACAAGCCCGCGAAGAAATTCACCAAACAGATCGCCTTTAACGTGATCCCGCATATCGACGTCTTCATGGACAGCGGCGACACGAAAGAAGAGTGGAAGATGATGGTAGAGACGAAGAAAATCGTCGATCCCAAAATCAAGGTCACAGCGACCTGTGTCCGCGTTCCGGTCTTCGTGGGCCACGCCGAATCGATCAACATCGAGTTCGAAGAGCATCTGGACGAGAACGAGGCCCGCGACATCCTGCGCGAAGCCCCCGGTATCATGGTGATCGATAAGCGCGAAGACGGTGGCTATGTCACCCCCGTTGAATGTGCGGGCGATTTCGCAACCTTCATCAGCCGCATCCGTCAGGACAGCACGATCGACAACGGTCTGAACCTGTGGTGTGTCAGCGACAACCTGCGCAAAGGTGCCGCATTGAACGCCGTGCAGATCGCGGAACTGCTGGGCCGCGAAGTGTTGAAAAAAGGCTAAGCGCCCCCTGATCTTTATGTTGGGAAAGGCCAGTGCGATGCGCTGGCCTTTTTCATGTCCGGCATGTTCAGATCAACGCTGCCGCGGGCGCTTTGGCCATCAGGCGGCGCTCTGTTCGTCTGACAGCGTGGCAAAGTCGAACCACAGCTCTTGTTGCCGGTATCCACCCTTGATCAGATGTCCGCGTCGCAGCACCTCGGGAAAGTCATCGGCCCAGTCACGGTAGCGGTCATTGCTCACGACAACCGCCCCCATCTCGCGCGCGGCGGTCAGGATGAAGGGATCGGCCGGCGATCCGCTTGGCACGACCATCACCTGATCCACCGGCAGCTTCAGCATCGCCGCCAGCGCCGCATCATCTTTGTAAGCGTTCGTCAGCAGATGCCCTGCGTTGGCATCAAAGACCACGCCTGTCTTGAAGCCAAGGTCTTTCAGGGTCCGCACCACGTCCTGCACGGGCGTGATCAGCGGCGTGCCGCCCCACCAATACATGACGTTTGACCCGTCAATCACCACCGCCCCACGGGCACTGCGCCGGGATTGCCCCGCCAGCCAGACCCGCGCCTCGCGCAGGAGCAAGATGGCGCTGGCGATGGCACAAGGCCCCGCCAGCAAAACCAGATCCCCCCAAACCGGCTGGGAGGTCGCGATGACCGTACCAATGATCGACACGGTCAGCAAAAGCGCAGGAACGATCACGCGCAGGTGCCGCCGGAACCGTCCCTGTCAGACCAGCCCATTATACGGGCCGGAACATCTCTTTATCGGCGCTATAGCACTCAAGCCCGCCCTCGCCGATGTTGTGCCACAGGCCGTGCAACGTCAGCTCTCCCGCTTTGACCTGCTGCGCCACAAAGGGGAACGTCATCAGGTTCTCAAGAGAGGTCATAACAGCGTGTTTCTCAAGCTGGCGCGCCTGCTCTTTCGGGTCTTCGATGTCCGATACCGCATCGTACTTCGGGCGCAGGATATCCATCCACCGACCGACAAAACTGTCTTTGGCATCCAGCGCTGGCGCGTTGCCTTTGCACATGTCCAGACAGCCCTGCACACCGCCACAGCTGGAGTGACCCAACACGATAACATGCGCAACTTTCAACGACTGAACCGCATATTCAACCGCGGCCGACGTACCGTGCTGCTGCCCGTCAGGCTGGTAAGGTGGCACCAAGTTGGCGATATTACGGTGAATAAAGAATTCACCCTGATCCGCCCCAAAGATCGATGTTACATGCACGCGGCTGTCGCAGCACGAAATGATCATCGCACGCGGATGCTGCCCGTCGGTGGCCAGACGGCGGTACCACGACTCGTTTTCAGCGTAACTGGTTGCTTTCCATCCGTGATACCGTTGAACCAGATAATTCGGGAGCGGTTTCGCGTTATCCATCTCTGTCTCGCCTTTACTAAATTTTAACCAAATTACTCTGAATTCGCATCGTATTCGAGCGAAAACGCACACGGCCGTAAACGAATTGGACATCAATTGGCCGACATAGTGCAGATGCGCTGTGGGGGCGTAATGATGAGGTGACTCTAATGTATGTATTGCAAATGCGGCCAGTCGAACAAGTCCGCGTAGATCAGGAACGTCTGGGTATCCTGTATGACCAACTGGGTGAATCAGGGGCCGAAGATGTCGTCTGTCGCGCGATGGAGGAATTGGCCCTGCGCATGTCCCACTGCGACCGTCTGTATCAGGCATCCAACTGGCTTGAGCTGCGTAAAAACTGCCGGTCGCTGATTGCGATTGCCGAACAGGTGGGGCTGCAAAAGCTGGCAAACGTCGCGGGGGATGTGATCTGCGCGATCGACCAGAACAGTCACGTCGCGATCGGGGCGACGCTCACACGGCTGATCCGCATCGGCGAACGGTCGCTGACCGCGATCTGGGACACGCAGGATGTGACCCTTTGACGGGCTTGCAGCGCCACAGGATACGTCTAGGCTGCGCGCGACTATCACGCACGAAAGGCCCAGCCCTATGTCCGCTCTCTTCGCCGATCCCTCCGCCGCTGCGATCCCGCTGCATCTGATTGCGTCCGATGCCCTGCCTGACTGGCTCGACGGGCAATCCGATGCCACACGCACTTGGGTCGCGGCACAGGGGTTTACCGGCGCGTTGGGGCAGGCGTTGTCGCTGCCGGGCGAAGATGGCGCGCTGCGCATGGCTCTGGCGGGCTACGGTACGGCCAGCGCCCGCAAACGGGGGCGCTTCCATCTGGCAGGTGCCGCGGCAAAGCTGCCCAAGGGCGACTATGACCTGCACGCCGACCTGCCCGCGGCAGAGCTCGCGGTGGAGGCTCTGGGGTGGCTGCTCGCGTCCTATCGGTTTGACCGCTATGCCACGCAATCGCCGATGGCCGCCCGCCTTGTTGCGCCCGCTGGGATCGACGCCGATCACATCCGCGCCCTCGCCGAAGGGGAAATGCTGACGCGCGACCTGATCAACACGCCTGCCTCGGATATGGGCCCGCCCGATCTGGAAGCCGCAGCACGTAAACTGGCAGATCAACACGGGGCGCAGATCTCTGTCATCACGGGCGACGATCTGTTGGCACAGAACCTGCCGCTGATCCATACCGTCGGCCGCGCCGCCGACCGCGCGCCCCGGCTGATCGACCTGACCTGGGGCAAAACCGGGAAAAAGCTGACGCTGGTGGGCAAAGGCGTGTGTTTTGACACCGGTGGGCTGAACCTGAAACCCGGCGCGTCGATGGGCTTGATGAAAAAGGACATGGGTGGCGCGGCGGCGGTACTGGGTCTGGCGCATATGATCATGGCCACGGGGATGGACCTGCAACTGCGCGTGCTGATCCCCGCGGTTGAAAATTCGGTCTCCGGCAATGCTTTCCGCCCCCAAGACATCCTGACCTCGCGCAAGGGCCTCACGGTCGAGATCAACAATACCGATGCCGAAGGCCGGTTGGTGCTGGCCGATGCGCTGGCACTGGCGGACGAGGACAAGCCCGATCAGATTATCTCTATGGCGACGCTGACCGGTGCCGCACGAGTCGCCGTGGGCCCCGATCTGGCCCCCTATTTCAGCGACGATCCCGATTTCGTCGCCGCGTTGGAATCCGCTGCCGCCACCCACGCCGACCCCGTCTGGCGCATGCCCTTCCACACGCCCTACGAGCCGCTGATCGAACCCGGTATCGCTGATCTGGATAACGCCCCCTCTGGCGGGTTCGCAGGCTGTATCACCGCCGCGCTGTTTCTGCGTCGCTTCGTCACCGACAGCCCCTATGCGCATTTCGACATCTACGGCTGGCAACCAAGCGCCGCCCCTGCCCGCGCCAAAGGCGGCGTGGGTCAGGCCACACGCGCGCTGCATGCCAGCCTCGGGGCGATCTTGTCACAATGACCGACCGACGCCTGCATCCCGACCCCGAGCGGATCACCGAAAAGACAGCGGCGCAGATCACCCTGCCGGTCGTTGATCTGAACCGCAGCCCCGACGGCCCCCGCGACCGGCAAGCGCTCTTGGGTGAGGCGCTGACCGTGCTGGATCGCACCGATGGCACCGCCTATGTGCAACTGACCAAGGACAACTACTGCGGTTACATATCCGAAACCGCCATCGGCCCTGCGGTCCCCCCGACTCACGTCGTCACCGCACCCGCCACCCACGCCTATGCGCGTCCCGATCTGAAATCACCGGATGTCAGCCGCCTCAGCTTTGGCAGCCGCGTTATGGTGACTGGAACGGAAGGCCGATTTGCCCAGACCTCGCTTGGCCATATCCCGACCCAGCACCTCGCCCCGCTGCCGCACGCTTTCCCGGACCCCGCCGCCGTCGCGGAGCTGTTTCTCGGCACGCCCTACCTCTGGGGCGGGAACAGCCGCTGGGGGATCGATTGCTCGGGCCTCGTTCAGGCCGCCTTCCTCGCCTGTGGCATTCCCTGCCCCGGTGACAGCGACCAGCAGCAGACCAGCTTTGCCGACCCCGTGGCAGGTGCAGGCCCCGTCCCGCGCGACATCCGACGCAATGACCTCCTGTTCTGGAAAGGCCATGTGGCGCTGGTCCTCGACCCCGCCACCATGATCCACGCCAATGCGCATCATATGGCCGTCACCCGCGAACCCATCCAGAACGCACTGACCCGTATCGCCACAACCGACGGCCCGCTGACCGGGCACAAACGGCTCAGCCCTTCCAAATGGCCTTAAATCCGTCCGCCCCCTCGGCCGGCGCGGCGGTCTAGGTGTCGACGGCGCGGATCATCTTGCGTTCCAGCACGCGCAGCACGGCAGCCAGATCCTGACCGCGGCGCAGCACCTGCCCATTGGCCCCGATCACCGCGTACATCCCTTGCTTCAACCGCAGCTTGGGACGTTTCTCGATCCGGTAAAGCGGCATCTCTGCAGTGCGTCTGAAGATCGAAAACACCGCGACCTCGCGCAGCGAAGAGATTCCATAGTCGCGCCATTCCCCCGCTGCGACCATGCGCCCATAGAGCGACAGGATCGGGCCAAGCTCCGTCCGGTGAAAGGAAACCTGTTCGGGCGCGCGTTCATTCTGCGGGTGTGAGGGATGAATATGCACTGTCATGTTTTGACAGTTGCGCCCTTCGCCGCTCAAATCAAGAGAGCCGCCGATCAATTCTCTTGAAAGCGTTACATTATCTGTGCAAGCATCCAAATTGTGAAACATAAAGGCTCGCCATGACCCCGCAACTCCGCGCCGAAAAATCCGCCGCTGCCATGTGGTCCACCGATACGGCCAGCCAGGCTTTGGGGATGCGCATCGACCATATCGCCCCCGGCACGGCGGATCTGTCGATGGTGGTCACCCCGGCCATGTTGAACGGCCACGGCATCGCCCACGGCGGGTATATCTTCACCCTCGCCGACAGCGCCTTTGCCTTCGCCTGCAACAGCTACAACCAGCTTGCCGTCGCCCAGCAGAACCAGATTTCCTACCTCGCACCGGGGAAGGCTGGCGAACGGCTGCACGCGGCGGCGCGCGAACAATCCAGAACCGGACGCTCCGGCGTCTATGACGTGACAGTCACGGGGGAGGACGGGCGCACCATCGCCTTGTTCCGTGGCCTGTCACGCACCATCAAAGGCCACCATTTCGAGGAGGAAATGACCCCATGAAAGACCTCACGCCTGCCCGATCGTCGCTTGACCCGATCGAGCTTGCCAGCCGCGATGAAATCAGCGCCCTGCAATTAGAGCGGCTGAAAAAATCCCTGCACCACGCCTATGCGAATGTCCCCTTCTACCGTCAAAGCTTCGATGCAGCAGGGGTCCACCCCGACGATCTGAACGACCTAAGCGATCTGGCGAAATTCCCCTTCACCGTGAAAACCGACCTGCGCGACAACTATCCCTTCGGCATGTTCGCCGTGCCCCGCGACCAGTTGGCGCGCATCCATGCGTCCTCGGGCACCACCGGCCAGCCGACGGTCGTGGGCTACACCAAGAATGACCTCGCCAATTGGGGCAGTGTCATGGGGCGGTCCTTGCGCGCGGCAGGGCTGAAACCCGGCGACATGCTGCATAACGCCTATGGCTACGGGCTGTTTACCGGAGGGTTGGGGGTGCATCTGGGGGCAGATAGCCTTGGGCTAAGCACCGTACCGATCTCGGGCGGGATGACCCCGCGACAGGTCCGCCTGATCGAGGATTTCAAACCCGACGGCATCACGGTCACACCCTCTTATGCGCTGTCGATCCTGGATGAATACGCGCGTCAGGGCATCGATCCGCGCCAGTCTTCGCTGCAAGTGGGTATCTTCGGGGCCGAACCCTGGACCAATGCCATGCGGCTCGAGATTGAACAGGCGTTTGATATGCACGCTGTCGATATCTATGGTTTGTCCGAGATTATGGGCCCCGGCGTGTCCTGCGAATGTGTCGAAACCAAAGACGGTTTGCACATCTGGGAGGATCATTTCTACCCCGAGGTCATCAACCCCGAAACCGGACAGCCCGTGGCCGACGGCGAACAGGGGGAGCTGGTCTTTACCTCGCTCACCAAAGAGGCGTTTCCCATCATCCGCTACCGCACCCGCGATTTGACCCGCCTGCTCGCCGGCACCGCCCGCAGCATGCGCCGGATGGAGAAAGTCACCGGCCGCAGCGACGACATGATCATCCTGCGCGGCGTCAACGTCTTCCCCACCCAGATCGAAGAGGCGCTGATGGCCACCCCCGGTCTCGCCCCGCATTTCCAGATCGAGCTCAGCAAGCCCGACCGCATGGATCAGATGCGGGTGCTGTGCGAATGTGTCGACACCACCGTCGACGATGCCGCCCGGCAAACAGCGGCACAGCAGCTGGCCGCGCAGATCAAGGAAACCGTAGGCATCAGCGTGATGATCGACGTGGGCGATGTGAACACCATCACCCGTTCCGAAGGCAAAGCGGTGCGGATTATCGACAACCGGCCCAAGGGCTAAGCCGCGTAGCGCGCCAGAAATACATCGACCGCGCTGTCTACCACGCGGTCGATCTCTGCCTGAGAAATCCTGTCGATGATCCCAAAGGTCAGTCGCAGCCAGACATCCCCCTTGCAAAGCTCTCCGAATTGGTCGGCCGCCAGTAGCGGGTCCTCCATACGCAGCTGCCCACGCGCGACAGCGGTCTCGAAATACCCCGCCATCTCGCGCCGGACCACAGCTGGGCCAGAGTTGTAAAAACGCTGGCCAAGCTCGGGGAACCGGTCACATTCGGCCACACACAGACGAAACATCTGCTGACCAAAGGTCGATGTGATGAACCCCAGCAGATGCCGACCGGCCAGCCCCAGCACCACACGCGGCGGCGCATCTGTGTCGATACTGTCGAAAGCCTGCCGCGACTGGCGGGCACATTCGGTATCGGCGACCTCCATGAACAACAGGCGTTTGTCGGGAAAATAGCTGTAAAGCGTCGCCTTGGACACNCCGGCGGCACGGGCAATCGCATCAACGCTCGCGCCCTCAAACCCGTCCGCCATNAAGACATCACGCGCCCCCGCAAGAACCTGATCGAATTTACGGCCCTTACGAACCTTGGTCTGGTCACTGGTCATGAAGGCTCCGGCAGTTTGAAAGGCAGAGTATAAACTGAACCGTTCAGTTCCAAGTCCCAAATGCAGCCCCCCCACCCCAAAGCCTGTGTATTTGCGTCACAGCACTGTTGCCCCGTTGCACGAAGCACAGGCAGCCGCTACCAATTTCACATGCTGGCGATCTTTCTCAAGACACTTCCCTTTTTCGCGCTGATCGGCTTGGGCTATTGGGCCGGGCGCACGCGGTTCTTCACNGCAGAGGCCACGGCCTATCTGACCAAATTCGTCTTCTANTTCGCCCTCTCTGCCATGCTGTTCCGCTTTTCCGCCAACCTNTCNTTGGCCGAGGTNTGGGACAGCCGCCTNGTCGCGGCCTATCTATGGGGCACNGGCTTTGTCTATGGCATCGCAACGCTGACAGGCTTTCTGCGCCGCCTCGATGTCCCCGCCACCGCGATGGAGGCCCAATGNGCNGTGATCGGCAANACCGGCTTCCTCGGCGTGCCCATGCTGACCCTGCTGCTCGGGGCAGAGGCAATCGGCCCCGTCGTGCTGGCCCTGGCGGTGGATCTGATCGTGTTTTCCAGCCTCATCGTGATCCTGATCACCGGNGCGCGCGATGGTCAGCTGAGCCTGCGCGCNNTGCGCACGATTTCCGTGGGGCTGGTGAAAAACCCGATGATCGTCGCCATGACCCTTGGCTTTATCTGGTCCGGCCTTCAGATCCCGATCCCTGATCCGATGAACGAATTTCTNGCCATCCTCGGCGGNGCCGCGACNCCCGGCGCGCTTTTTGCCATCGGGGCGTCGCTGGCGACGAAATCGGCGGAGAAGCTGCATGTCGCGGGCTGGCTGTCGTTTTGCAAACTCGTGCTGCATCCGGCCTTTGTNGNNTTTGCCGCGCTGTGGNTGTTCAACGTCGATCCGTATAAGGCGGGCGTGATCATCGCCACCGCCGCGCTGCCGGTCGCGGGCAATGTCTATATGCTGGCCCAACATTATAACGTCGGACCGCAACGGGTGTCTGCCGCAATCCTTGTCTCGACACTGCTCAGCATCCTCAGCGTCAGCCTTGTCATCGCGTGGGTCACCGCGCTTTAGCCTTCACCCTTTCGCAAATACTCAGCCAGCGCAGCGTCCTGCCCTTGCCGCGCAGACCGAGGGCCGATAGCCATAGACCAACCAGACACAGGAGACGCCCGATGAAAACGATTTCCGAAAACGCCAGCTTCCGAGGCACCCAAGGCGTCTATTCCCACCGTTCCACCGCCTGCAACTGCGACATGACCTTTGCGCTGTTCCTGCCCGAAGAGGCGCAGCAGGGCCCGGTGCCCTTGATGTGGTTCCTGTCGGGGCTGACCTGCACCCATGAAAACGCGATGACCAAAGCGGGGGCGCAGGCATGGGCCGCGGAACACGGNATCGCGGTGGTCTTTCCCGACACCTCCCCCCGCGGNGAGGATGTGGCCGACGACGACGCTTATGATCTGGGCAAGGGCGCGGGCTTCTATGTGAACGCCACCCAAGACCCNTGGGCACCGCATTTCCAGATGTGGGACTATATCGCCGACGANCTGCCGGCGCTGCTGGNTGAAAACTTCGCNCTGGANATGGACCGGCAGGCGATCTGCGGCCACTCCATGGGCGGGCACGGGGCGCTGACGCTGGCGATGAACCTGCCGGGGCGCTTTACCTCGGTCTCGGCTTTCGCGCCGATTGCGCATCCAACCAGCAGTGACTGGGGCCGCAAACANCTGGCAGCCTATCTGGGCAGTGACGAGACNACCTGGGCCAAACATGACGCGACGCTTTTGATGGCGGAACGCGGCTTTGACGGGCCGATCCTCATTGATCAGGGCACNGATGACCAATTCCTTGANCTGCTGAAACCCGAAGCANTGGCCGANGCGATNGCGAAAGCCCGCCAGAACGCCACATTGCGNATGCAGCCGGGCTATGATCACAGCTATTTCTTNATCTCGACCTTCATGGAAGACCACATCGCCTTCCACGCCGATGCGCTTTATGCNCGATAGGGCNCGGCGATGACGGTGCTTTATATCGACGCGGACGCCTGCCCCGTGAAGGCAGAGGCGGAACGCGTCGCCACCCGCCACAAGGTGCGGATGTTTGTGGTGTCCAACGGCGGGCTGCGNCCCTCGCAGAACCCGCTGGTCGAAACCGTGATTGTCCCNGANGGCCCCGACATCGCCGACATCTGGATCGCCGAACGCTGCGGCCCCGGTGACGTCGTGGTGACCGGCGACATTCCNCTTGCCGCNCGCTGCGTCGAAGCCGGCGCGCGGGTGCTGAAACACAANGGNGAAGCNCTGACCGCAGCCAATATTGGCAATGTGCTGGCNACGCGTGATTTGATGGCCGACCTGCGTGCCGCGGACCCGTTTCGCCAGGGCGGCGGCAAAGGGTTTACAAAGGCCGACCGCTCCCGTTTTCTGGACGCGCTAGAACGCGAGCTTCGCGCGGCACAACGATAGGGCAAGGGCGGCGCAGGTGCCCCCANCGACCCGGCAAAAGGAAGAGCACATGAAACCAGCGGCAGTCGTCTTTGACATCGGNAATGTGCTGATCGAATGGCAGCCCGAACGGTTCTATGACTCCGTNATCGGAGAGGACCGCCGCCGCGCCATGTTCGCCGAGGTGGACCTGCACGGCATGAACGANCTTGTCGATAGCGGCCAGCATTTCACCGACACGATCTATGCCGCCGCCGAAGCCAACCCCGCCTGGCGCGATGAGATCCGCATGTGGCATGATCGCTGGATCGAAATGGCCGCCCCCGTGATCCCCCGCTCTCTCAGGCTGAAAGAGGCGCTGCAGGCCAAGGGCGTGCCGGTGTTTTCACTGACCAATTTCGGCATCCAATCCTATGATCATGCGGCAGAACACTACCCTTTCCTGCGCGCCTTTGATCGCGATTTCATCTCGGGTCATATGGGTATGATCAAACCCGACCCCGCGATCTATGCAGCGCTCGAGGAAGGATCGGGCCTGTCCGGCGACGCGCTTTTGTTCACCGACGACCGTATCGACAATATCAACGCCGCCAACGCCCGCGGCTGGCAGACCCATCATTTCACCGGGCCGGACGGCTGGGCTGACAGGCTCGTCGCTGCGGGGCTGTTGACCGAAGCAGAGGCCGCATGACCCAGTTCGACATCATCCCCTTCGACGCCGGCGATGCGCTGCTGGACTGGATCGGCCTGACCGACGCACTGGCCGAGGGGCACAACCTGCCGCGCGCCGAAATCGCGGATACGTTTTTGTATCGGGGCAAGGACACCTTGCTGAACCGCGCCGCATGGATCGACGGGTTGGGTTTGGCGGTGAAATCCGCCACCATCTTTCCCGACAACCCCGCCAAAGGGGCACCGATGGTGAACGGCGGCGTGTCGCTTTACGCGGATGATCACGGCGCGCTCGAGGCTTTGGTAGATTTTCACCTCGTGACCAAATGGAAAACCGCCGGTGACAGCCTGCTCGCCGCGCGCAGGCTTGCCCGCCCTGACAGCCGCAAAATCCTGATCGTCGGCGCGGGCACCCAAGGGCGCGGGCTTCACGCTGCCTACCGGGCGGCGTTTCCCGATGCCGAATTCACGGTGTGGAACCGATCCGCCCCCAATGCTCAGGCGATGGCACGTGATATCGACGGGCTGCGCGTTGCCGATGATCTTGAGGCCGCGGTGCGCGACGCGGACATCATCACCAGCGCCACCATGTCGACCGAACCGCTGATCAAGGGCGCGTGGCTGCAACCCGGCCAGCACCTTGACCTGATCGGTGCCTACCGCCCCGACATGCGCGAGGTGGATGATACGGCGCTGACCCGTGCCCGGGTCTTTGTCGACAGCCTCGACACCACGGTTGAACATATCGGTGAGCTGAAGATTCCGATGGCCCAAGGTGTGCTGAGCGCAAGTGACATCGTCGCGGATTACTATGATCTTGGCGCGTTCACCCGCCAGTCAGAGGATGACATCACCCTGTTCAAAAACGGCGGCGGCGCACATCTCGACCTGATGACCAGCCGCTATATCCTTGACCGGTGGCGCGCTCACAGATGATCTGGTTTCTTCTCATTGCGGCTCTGGTCATCGCAATTCCGCTTGTGATCGAACGCAACCGTGCCGAAATGGAGGACGCGGACCGCGGCAGCGCCCTTGGCCAATTCGCAGAGCTGCCCGACGGCGTGACCCATTACGCGTGGACCGGCCCCGCTCAAGGCCCTGTCGTCGTTTGCATCCACGGGCTGACCACCCCCAGCATTGTCTGGCGCGCGGTCGCCCGCGGGTTGGCGTCGATGGGGTACCGGACTCTGACCTATGACCTTTACGGGCGCGGCTATTCTGACCGTCCGTCTGGCCCGCAAGATCGCCAGTTCTTTATCAAACAGCTGCAAGACCTGCTGGAAGATCAGGATGTTACCGGCAGCTTNACCCTGNTGGGNTATTCCATGGGCGGCTCNATCGCGACGTGNTTTGCCGCCGCTTTCCCCGAACGTGTCGAACGGCTGATCCTGCTGGCGCCCGCTGGGATGGGGCTGGCACCGAACAAGCTGGTGGACTTTATGGCCAAAACCCCGCTGGTCGGCGATTGGCTGATGCTGGCGCTGTTCCCGCCGACCTTCCGGCGCGGCATCAGGGCCGAACGTGACATCCCCGTACAGGTCCGCCACATCCACGACCATCAGGCCGAACAGCTNGACTANAAGCACTATGTTCCTGCGGTGCTGGCCAGCCGTCGCGGTATTCTGGCGGATGTGCTGCGGGACGAACACCGCGCGATCCGGACGCATGATATCCCTGTGCTGGCGCTTTGGGGGCAGGATGATCAGGTGATCCCCGCGTCAGCCATCGGCAGCCTTGCCGAATGGAACCGCGCCGCCGAACACGAGGTGATCAAAGGCGCNGGCCACGGCCTGCCCTATACCCATGCGCCCCAGATCATTGCAGCGATCAAGGCACATATCGACACGGCGGATAAGGCGACAGATTAACTCGTCACCAGCCCGGGCAACCGCTTCTCGCGGATGGGCAAATGGATCAGCGCGCTAAACGCGCCCACGGCCACACCGATCCACCACACGGCGGTGTAATCGCCGTAAGCGTCATACATCCGCCCGCCCAGCCAGACCCCCATAAAGCTGCCCAACTGATGGCTGAAAAACACGATCCCATANAGCGTGCCCATATAGCGCAGCCCATAGATATGCGCGACCAGCCCGCTGGTCAGCGGCACCGTCGCCAACCACAATGCCCCCATCCCGATGGAGAACAGGATGACCGACACCGGCGTGATCGGCAGTAGGATAAACAACGCCGCAATCACGGTACGTCCGGTATAGATCGCAGCCAGCAGGTACTTTTTGGAATAGCGTTTGCCCGCCCACCCCGCCAACAATGTTCCGGCGATATTGGCCAGACCGATCAGGGAAATCGCCACCGCACCCAGGGCAGAGGTTGTTGTGATCCCGATGTTATGCAGCACGCCACCCGCAAGGATCGGACCGCAAAGTTCGGTCACGAAGGCAGGAAAATGCGCGGTGATAAAGGCCAGCTGATAGCCGCAGGAAAAGAAGCCGATAAAGATGAAGGTAAATGTCGGGTCGCGCAGCGCCTTGCCCAGGATTTGCGACAGGCTTTCCTCCAGCTCGGCCTTGCTGGCCATCGCGGGGGCGCGCATCAACGGCAGCGTCAACAACATCGCCATGATCGCGCCCGCAAAGACAAGGAAGGTCGCCTGCCAGCTGAGGAACCCCAGCAACCATTCCGCCACTGGCGCACCAAAGACCTGACCCGCGCTGCCCGCCGCCGTGGCAATGGCCAGCGACATGGACCGGTTCTCGGCCGTTGAGGCGCGGCCCACCACGGCCAAAATCACGCCAAAGCCCGTTCCCGCGATCCCGAAACCCACCAACCACGCATAGGTTTGGTGTTCAATCGGTGACACCGAATTGGCCGACAGCACCAGCCCCACGGCATAGACCACGGACCCGATGATAATGGCGCGGCGGTCTCCGATCTTCTCGGCCATCGCGCCAAAGATCGGTTGACCGATGCCCCAGGCGAGGTTCTGGATCGCGATCGCCAGCGAGAATTCGGAGCGCAGCCAGCCGAACTCTTCCGCGATGGGGATCTGAAAGACGCCAAAAGAGGCACGCACGGCAAAGCTGACCATGATGATCAGACACCCGACGATCAGCACCGGTGTGAAGATTGACGTATTTTTCTCCATGATGACCCCCGAAGCACGTGGCGCCACCGTAGCTTTGAAACCGGGGCCGTCAATTTCAAAACTGCGCGCATATCGGCCTGCGGGGGTTCTTCCCAAAGCCTGTGGCACATAGTAAGCCAAAGGCATGACCGATTTACGCACCATTTACGATAACCGCGTTGCCGACGGCAGCCTGTCGCCGGACCCCGCGCAAGAGGCCGTACTGCCAGAGCTTGACCGCATTCGCAGCGCCTTGATGGCCCCGCAGAAAAAGGGCTTTTTCAAGCGCGCGCCCGAGCCACCGCAGGGGCTGTATCTTTGGGGTGGTGTGGGTCGCGGCAAGTCGATGCTGATGGATATGTTCGCGGCAAATATGGGCGATGTGCCAACGCGGCGGGTGCATTTCCACGCGTTCATGCAGGAAATTCACAGCGCGATGCATGAGGCGCGGAAAACAGGCGTCGACGATGCGATTGCGCCAGTCGCAGCCGAGGTCGCGAATAGCGTGAAGCTGCTGGCCTTTGACGAGATGCAGATCACCGACATCACCGACGCCATGATCGTTGGCCGGCTTTTTGAGGCACTTTTCGCCGCTGGTGTGGTGGTGGTGACAACGTCGAACCGGATACCGGATGACCTCTATAAAGACGGTCTGAACCGCCAGATATTCCTGCCCTTCATCGAATTGATCAAAGAGAAGATGAAGGTGATGGAGCTTGCCAGCCCGCGCGACTACCGACAGGACCGATTGGCGGGTACGAAATCCTATTTCACCCCCGTCAACCCAGAGAGCCGTGCCGCGATGAATGCCGTCTGGGATGATCTGGCTGGCGGCCCGGGGGAGGAGCTGATCCTGCGGGTGAAGGGGCGCGATGTCGTCGTGCCGGAGTTTCGCAACGGTGTCGCCCGCGCCAAGTTCCACGCGCTTTGTGGTCGACCCCTAGGGGCGGCAGATTATTTGACATTGGCAGAGGCCGTGCGCGTGCTGATGCTGGACGATATCCCCAGTCTTGGCCGGTCAAACTTCAATGAAGCCAAACGCTTTGTGACCCTGATCGACGCGTTATACGAGGCTAAGGTGAGGCTGATCTGCTCNGCCGCGGCCGAACCCGAAATGCTATATCTGGAGGGGGAAGGCACCTTCGAGTTCGAGCGTACGGCATCGCGTTTGCGCGAAATGCAGGGGGAAGGCTGGGGCGCTTAATTGCGCCGCCGCCCCGGGGCGTACCCATCCCGCTGNAGATCGACTGCAGCCAGATAGAGTGGCGCGGCCTGATCGTGGTAAAATGCGACGGACTGGCGGATCTGCCGCCCGTCGCGAGCATGATCTTGANCGCCGTCAGTCTGGCGGGCGGCCAAAGCCTTGCGTTCNGCGACAACAACCGCCGTCAGCAAACCTGCCGTATCCAGCGCACCAGAGGCTGTCGTAAGCGCCGGTGGTACTTTGAAATCGCCTTTGGCCGCCGCGCTGTTCAGCAAAGTATCAATATAGCTGTCCGACCGTTCCGTGCTGATCGCCCAGATCAGGTAGGATTCAAGCACTTGGCCGCGTTTGCTATCATCGAACGATTGGACGATCGCGCTGACGGCATCGCCCACGTCAAAGGAAGCGTCTTTGTGCATCTTGTTGAGCAGCGTCGCAGGCGACAGCGGCACAAAGGCTGGCCCACCGGAGGCCAGATACGCCACCTGTCCATTGGCATAGCCCTGCGCGGNGTCGTGGCCCCCGGAAGATCGCCANTGATCGACGATAAAGGTCACACCGACAAAGATTGCGAGCAGACGGAGATGGCCGAACACCATCCTGCGCAGCGCAAGGAAATTCTGATACGTATTGGTCATTGCATTGGTCCCCCCAAAGGCAAAAATGTTACCCTCGGACCTTAGGACGCAAATTCCCTACAAATCGTAAATATAGCCAATTCTAATTGTTAAAAGGCTATCCGTTTTCCCGCAAAATTGCNCCTGCCAGATAGAGCGANCCGCAGATCAATACCCGCGCGTGGGGCACCTTCGCGACAATGGTTGCAAGCGCTTCGGCGACGCNAGGTGCCTCTTGCGCGGTCAGGCCGACGTCGATCGCTGCGCGCGCGGTTTCGGTGGCCGGCAACGTTGCTGCTTCGCCGGGGATCGAGACGGCGAACAATTGTTCTGCATGNCCGGCCAGNGGGCGCAGATAGCCGCCGATATCCTTGGTNTTCAACATGCCACAGATCAGGAATGTGGGGCGGGCGGGCATGTCTNCTAGCACCGCCGCGATGGCGTCGCCCGCAGCAGGGTTATGCCCGCCGTCCAGCCATAATTCTGCCTGCGGCGCTGCGTCGATCAGCGGCCCGTGACGCAGACGTTGCATTCGGGCGGGCCATTCGGCGCGGGTCACAGCGGCCTCGCANGCTTGCGCGGAGGCCCCCAATTGNCGCANTGCCGCCAAAGCCGCACCGGCGTTGGAAATCTGGTGCGCGCCCANCAGGTTAGGCTTGGGCAGGTCCAGCAAACCCGTGTCATCCTGANAGACCATNCGTCCCGCTTCGGGGGCCACATGCCACTGCTGACCATAGGCAAAAACGGGGGCGTGGTGGCGTGCCGCCTGCGTCTCTATCACCTCGAGCGCGGCATCTTGTTGCGGGCCGACGANGCAGGGCACGCGACGTTTGATGATGCCGGCTTTTTCACCCGCAATCTCCGGCAGGGTCGTGCCCAGAAACTGTTGGTGATCAATCGACACCGGCGTGATGACGGTCAATGCGGGCTGGTCGATCACATTGGTNGCGTCCAGACGCCCGCCAAGGCCGACCTCAAGCAGGGTATANTCCGCCGGNGTACGGGCAAAGGCCANNAGCGCNGCGCAGGTCGTGATCTCGAAATAAGTGATGCTCTCGCCGTTGTTGGCGGCGNAACATTCATCCAGCATCTCGGTCAGCGCGGCTTCGGAAATCAGCTCTCCGGCAAGGCGGATGCGTTCGTGAAAGCGCGCCAGATGGGGNGAGGTATAGGCGTGGACGCGGTGGCCATCCGCCTCAAGCCCCGCACGGATCATCGCCTGTGTCGATCCTTTACCATTGGTNCCNGCAATATGGATCACNGGNGGCAGGTCGTTCTGGGGGTTGCCCAAAGCGTCCAGCAGCCGCCACATGCGATCCAGCGTCAGGTCGATAATCTTGGGATGCAGCGCCATCATACGCGCCAGCACTGCATCCGATGTNTTCTGCGTCATTTCGCCTTGGGTTCCGCCGCTTCGGCTTTGGGGGCCGCATCGGGTTCTGGCGTCAGCGCATGGGCAATATCGCCGCCTTCGGTNGGCGCAGGCAGATCGCCGCGCACCGCGGGNGGCAGCTTCATCAGCATCCGCGTGATNTCGATCAACTCGTCCCGCATCTGGGTGCGNGGNGTNACGCGGTCCAGCATGCCGTGGTCCAGCAGATATTCGGCGCGCTGGAAGCCTTCGGGCAGNTTNTCGCGAATGGTCTGTTCAATCACACGTGGNCCGGCAAAGCAGATCAGCGCATTGGGTTCCGCAATCTGGACATCNCCCAGCATCGCATAGCTCGCCGTGACACCNCCGGTCGTGGGGTGGGTCAGAACGACGATATAGGGCAGCCCCGCTTCTTTCAGCATCTGCACGGCGATGGTGGTGCGCGGCATCTGCATCAGGCTCAGGATGCCTTCTTGCATACGCGCNCCNCCGGCNGCGGAGAAGAGNACCAGCGGGCATTTCAGCTTAACCGCTTTTTCAGCNGCGGCGATGATGGCGTTGCCGACATACATGCCCATGGACCCGGCCATAAACGAGAAGTCCTGACCTGCCGCGACGATCGGCGTGCGGCCGATTTCNCCNGTNGCGACCAGCATCGCTTCGGCTTCGCCCGTTTGTTTCTGGGCGGCCTTCAGACGGTCGGGGNATTTCTTNTGATCGCGNAANTGCAAAGGGTCCGGNGTCGGCGCGGGGACTTTGACNTCGGTAAAGATGCCGCCGTCGAACAGCGCCTTGAAGCGTTCACGCGGGGTAATCGCCATGTGGTGACCACAGCTGGTGCAGACGTTCAGGTTGTCCGACACCTCGCGGTGGAACAGCATGGTGCCGCATTCTTCGCATTTCGTCCACAGATTGTCCGGCGTCTCGCGACGCGAGAAGATGGAGTTNATCCGAGGACGGACGTAGTTGTTGATCCAGTTCATGNTGAACCTTTGCTTCCAGTTTCGCCTTCCAAATAAGCTGACGCGCAGTAAATTGCAATCAACGGCGGATCGCCANCCGTGCGGCAAGCCAGCTGACCAGCATCAGCGCGAAATCGACGGGCAACCACGCGCGCAACGCGTCAACATCATNCATCCCGAAGGGGGTCAGATACAGCGCCAAACCCGATAGGTCATCGGGCAGAGAGGTGATGACGATNGCCGCGACATTATTGCANAAATGCACTGCAATGGCTGGCCCCAGCGACCCTGCCCGCGCGGTCAGATCGGCCATCAACATCCCGAAGACACCGGCCCAAAGTGCTATGACCAGCGCATTTTCGCCGGCTTGATCGGGAAGATAGTGCCCAAGCGCGAAAATCACGGCCGGCAGCACCATCCACACCAGCGGAGAGGTGAACCGTGCCGCCAGCTGCTGCTGGACATAACCGCGAAAGACGATCTCTTCGGCGCNGACCTGTACCAGCACCCCGAGCAGCGAAAACGGCAGCAGCATCAGCCATGTGCCAAGCGCGAGGTTGGGCACATAGGGCGCGCCAAGGTTCCACGGTGGCAGCAAATAGGTCACCGCACCAAGCAGCACCAGCATCTTGAGCACGGCCCAGAACTGCGGCACCACNAGCCCCGACGGGCCGATCAGGCCTCGCACGGGACGTTTGTGGATCACCCGTGTCACCACGGCCACGCCGANGATCATCANCCCGAAGCTGCCAAGCAGCAGGAACATCGCCATCGGCGTCTTGCCTGACAGCAAGCTGTCATAAAACCCGTCCGCACGCGNCCCCATCAGGTTGAACAGGGTGGTGAACATCAGGTTGTTGAGCAGCAGGTAGATCGCGGTTGCCGCAAGAAANCCNANGATCAGCCGCCACAGCGCCGCCGAGGGGATCGCAGGGGCGACAAAGGCTTTGTGGGCAGCGTATCGGGTCACGCGGGGTCATCTCCTACGGGCGGGGGCAAGGCTTCGTCTTCGCGCGGAATATCCACCCGTGCCGCACGAAGCAAGTCGGCGGCGTTGGTCAGATGGCTTGATACCGTGCGTAGAAGGCTCAGCAGGATCACACGGTCNTTTTCAACCACCGACTTGAATTGATCCGCGCCGATCCGAAGGAAACGGCTGTCTTCGAGGGCGACAAAATCCATCTGNCGCGNCTCGTTCACGATGACCGNAAGGTCACCGATCAACCGCCCCTTTTCGACGGTCGAGACGTGATGCGCCAACCCTTCGGGGTCGCGCCAGCTCAGCTCTCCCTTCCCTGACAGACAGAGGTAGACCGCATCTGGACGTTGGTNTTGAGCAAAGACCATTTCCCCCTGTGCGACGGTGTACCACTGCGCCGCAAAGGCCAGCAGGCGCTGGTTGCGCGGGTCGAGGTTGCCGAACAAGTCGTTGCGCGCGATGATCCGCAGCTTGCGTCGCAAATCGTCCGAGATGCTGTCGTCCTGACTGGGGATATCAACCTGCGCCANNCCGTCAATGCGCCCGCCACGGATCTTGATGTACATGTCGAAATCGTCAGGATTGGCAAAGGAGCTATCCATGTAAATCTGGGTCGTTTCGGGCAGCAGTTCGCTGACCTTGTCGCGCAACCGTTGCAAGCTTTCCGCGTCATGCCCCGCAAGCGACTGGTTCAGGATCAGGATATCGGGTCGTTTCATCGCCGCGCGGCTGAATCCGGCGCGTCCCTGAAACATCATCGCGATATTTGACCCGCCGATGCTGACCGGCAGATCAAAGACGTTGAGCGCGACATCCTGTTGCAGCCCGTGTTTCTTGAACACGTCCGACACCACATCCAGAACCAGATCCGCCTGAAGCCCCGCCACGGCGGAAATCCGGCCATACAACACGTTTTCGAGTATCGTCAGACGCGGCAGATACTGGTCAGGTGTGATCGGCACGAACATATCCCGCGCCCGTTCGCGCATCTCGGCCCCCTGCTGCTTACGGATTTTCAGGATCTCGTCCTTGAAGGTCGCAGGGAAAGCCGGGCCGATCTGTTCGGCCGTGAAGGCAAAGGGCACGGTAAGCAGCAACGAGAATTCATCCTCGCTCAGCGCTTCATCCCCTTTGGCGCGACGCCGCAGCGCGATATCGACCAGTTGTTCGTACAGTTCTTCCTCGATGCCGAGCGCGGTGAACAGCGGGTGGTCGGTGCCATCACGTCCAAAGGTCTGGTGCAACGTTTCTACGAGCGTCTGTGAAATCGCGATGCCCTGCTCGGCCAGCCCCTGTTCGATGATCATCGCCAGAAAGCTGCGTTCAAGCGCCAGACCCGCCTGCGAGATGCTGCGGATGGGCGCGGCGAACATCAGGTTCCCCCCAAGCGGCAGCGCCGGGTTGAACCGATCTGGGTCAAAGCGGTGCACCACCTTGTCCAGCCCTTGCTCTTTCAGCCGCTCGTGCACCTCGTCGCGCAGGGCAACCACGCGGGCCGCAAGCTCGGGGTGTTTTTCGGGGTCCATGCGATCGGCGGCCATGCGACGGAACATCATGTCCTGTGTGCCAACGGCGCCGGCCAGCTCATACCACCAGTCGTTGATGTCCTCGCGGGTGCTCAGATCGGCGAGCCCGGGGTCCAGCCAATCCGCCTTGGTGCTGTCCAGACTATTGCCCGACCGCTTTGTCTCGATCGCGGCGCGGTCGGTTTTCTTGGGGTCCCAGAGGACGGTTTTCGGGCTCGACCGCAGGGGCATCAGCAGATTGTCCCCGACGGTGCCCTGAAACAGATAGGGGTGCGCATCGGAATAGCCGATCCGCGCCGCAAGCACGGCCTGATGCAGCTCTGCCAGATTATGCCCCGCCATCGTGATCCGCCCGCGGCTCGGCACGGCCTCGCGCACCAAAAGCTCTGCCAGCGCGTTGCGTTCGGATTGGTTGGGCATCTCAAGCGCGACGCGCGCGCCTTTGGGTATTTCGAGGTTCAGATCATCCAGGATCGTATTCCCGTCCGGCGTGCGCAAAGACACATGTTCCAGCACAATTGGGCCGCGCAGGTGCGGGACGTCTTCGGGCTCGCCTTCGAACAGGCGCGCGTCGATCTCGCCGCGCGGGGCGAAACGTTCAATGACCACATCCCACCGCAGCGACATGTCCTGCGTCTGGTTGTAATAGGTCAGCAGTTCCTTCCACGGGCTCGACAAATCCTTGTAGGCGGCCAAGGCCGCGACCAGCGCGCCCACCGTGATCTGCCCCTTGATCGCAAGATACCCCCCCACGGCATAGAAAAAGAACGGTGTCAGCTGGGTGATGAAGTTGTTGAGAAACTTCATGAAGAATTTCTTCTGATAGATCTGGAAGCGGACCTCGAACAGCTGGCCCAGCCGGTCGGTGAACAGCGCCAGACGGTAACGCCAGCCGCCGTTGGTGCGCAGATCGGTGATACCGGCGGCGGTCTCGCCGATTTCCGACGACAGGTGCCGCACTTCCTTGATCCGCTGTTTGTTCAGCAGGTTGATCTGCCGCTGCAGCATCGGGATGAGATACGCCTGCAACGGGATCAATGCGACGCCCGCCAACCCGAACCACGGGGATTGCAGGAANAGGAACAGCAGGATGATCAGCATCTGCCCCGCCTGGAACACAGGTTGGGCGACCGCATCGCCCATCAACCCGCCCATCGGCTCTGCCTCCGAGGTGACCATCGACACCAGCTCGCCCTGACTGGTGTTTTCGAAATAGCTGCGCGGAAAACGCATCATCCGCGCGATCAACTGATAGCGGAAGCGACGCAGTAGCCGCTCTGCCAGCACCCCCTTCATCGTGTTCAAACGCATCTTCATCAGGCCGTGGATCAGCACCGAGAAAAGATAGGCAAAACACAGCACCATCAGGAACTGCACCTGACTGAACGACATCCCGAAAACGTCGATCACATCGGTCTCTGCCCCAATGGCATCGTTGATGATGCGCTTGGGCAGTTCGAGGGTGATGTAGAGGATCGGGAAGGTAATCAGCGTGAGGACAAGCAAAACCAGTTGGTCACGACGGGAGTATTTCCAAATAAAGGAAAAAATCGAATGCTCCATGCAGGGTCGCTTTCGCTAGGGGCGGCACAGAGCCAAGGATTATTTAACACCTAAGCCCACAGCCCGCGCTGTTCAACTGGTGGCTTGAGCCTTGCAGCGACAGGGCTGGGTGGCTATTCCGGTGTAAACGTCCACTCAGGGAGGCCTGCCACATGTCCACCAACACCCGCTTTGATAAATCCAGACTGCCAAGCCGGCACGTGACCGAGGGGCCAGAGCGCGCACCGCACCGGTCCTATTACTACGCAATGGGCATGACCGAAGAAGAGATTCACCAGCCTCTGGTGGGTGTGGCAACCTGCTGGAACGAAGCGGCCCCCTGTAACATCGCGCTGAACCGTCAGGCCCAGGCGGTCAAGGTCGGCGTCAAGGCGCAGCAAGGCACGCCACGCGAATTCACCACCATCACCGTCACCGACGGGATCGCCATGGGCCACGAGGGCATGCGCTCTTCTCTGGCGTCGCGCGAAGCGATTGCCGACACGGTAGAGCTGACAATGCGCGGTCACTGCTACGACGCGATTGTCGGTCTCGCGGGCTGTGACAAATCGCTGCCGGGCATGATGATGGCGATGCTGCGGCTAAACGTGCCGTCCGTGTTCCTCTACGGTGGGTCGATCCTGCCGGGCAAAGTCCCGGAAGGGGCCGATGTGCCTGCCGATTTCGCCAGCCGCGACCTGACTGTGCAAGACGTTTTCGAAGCCGTGGGTAACTACCAGAACGGCAGCATGTCGCAAGCCGCGCTTGAAGTTCTGGAACGCGTCGCTTGCCCGACAGCCGGTGCCTGCGGGGGCCAGTTCACCGCCAACACCATGGCCTGCGTGTCCGAGGCAATCGGTCTGGCGCTGCTGAACTCCTCTGGCATGCCTGCGCCCTATGAATCCCGCGACGCCTATGCGGCGGCCTCGGGTGAAGCCGTCATGAACCTGATCGAAAAGAACATCCGCGCGCGCGACATCTGCACCCGCGAAGCGTTCGAGAACGCGGCGCGTATCGTGGCCTGCACCGGCGGATCGACCAATGCCGGTCTGCACCTGCCCGCTATGGCCGCCGAGGCAGGTATCGACTTTAACCTCAGCGATGTATGCGACATCTTCCGCGACACCCCCTATTTCGTCGACATGAAACCCGGCGGGTCGCATGTGGCCAAAGACCTGTATGACGCGGGCGGCGTGCCTGTTGTGATGAAAGAACTGCGCAAGGCTGGCCTGCTGCATGATGACTGTCTGACCGCCTCGGGCCTGTCCATCGGTGAAGAGCTCGACAAGATCGAACGCGAGGCCGACGGCAAGGTGATCCACGCGATCGAAACACCGATCAGCAAGACCGGCGGCGTCGTTGGTCTGAAGGGCAACTTGGCACCCGAAGGGGCCATCGTGAAAATCGCTGGCATGACCGAAGAAGACATCGTCTTTACCGGTCCGGCGCTGATCTTTGAATGTGAACAAGACGCGTTCGAAGCCGTGCAAAACCGGGCCTACAGCGAAGGCGACGTGTTCGTGATCCGCAACGAAGGCCCCGCTGGTGGCCCCGGCATGCGCGAAATGCTGGCGACCACGGCGGCCCTGTCCGGTCAAGGCATGGGCAAAAAGGTAGCGCTGATCACCGACGGCCGTTTCTCCGGCGCGACACGGGGTTTCTGCGTTGGTCACGTCGGCCCAGAAGCCGCGCATGGCGGACCGATTGCCTTGCTCAAACAGGGCGACATGATCACGCTGAACGCGATCACCGGTTCGATCTCTGTCGATATCTCGGACGCGGAAATGGCAGAGCGCAAAGCGGCTTGGCCCGGCGCCCGCAAAACCAACTATCAAAGCGGTGCACTGTGGAAATACGCGCAGCTTGTGGGCCCAACCTATCTTGGTGCGGTGACGCATCCCGGCGCGAAGGCGGAAACACATGACTATATGGACCTGTAAAGGTCCGCTTGCCGCCGTTGGCGTGATGCTTCTGACCGCCTGCGAGGGCGGTCAGGGGCTTGGCGCGTCCTCGGGTGCCGCCAAGCCGCCGTTGTCACGCGCGAAAATGGCCGGAGGGGTCGAACTGGTCGCCCCCGATGGTTTCTGCATCGACCAAACCAGCCTCGAGGCGCGCTTTGCCGTGATTGCACGCTGTGACGGATTAGGGGCCCCTGCCTCTGCGGGGGCAGCACCGCGTGGGTTGATCACGGTCAGCCTGACCCAGTCCAAACCCGGCTCCCTGCCAAGCGCCCAGCAGATCGCGGCTGAAACCTCGCTNCAGAATGTGAGCGATGTGGAGAAAGGCGACCAAAGCGTCACNTTCCGCGCGCAGGGGCGTATTCCTGTCGGTGGGCTTTCCCCCAANCAATGGCGCGGCGTCGCACGGATGGGCACGCAAACCGCCGGTATCGCCGTCTACGGCCCCGAACGCGGCGAGATCGTCAGCGCCTCTGGCCGAAGGGTTCTGACNCAGTTGATCACCCGCAGCATCGACGCCAGNGCACCTGCAAAAACCACCGTCGCGCAACGCAACTAGCGCGCCGGCCTCTTGGCCCATTTCATTTGTGCCCCCACGCCACAGGCGGTAGGGTACGACCAACAACCCATTCGTAATCGGGGCAACAGGCACATGCGCAAACTCGGGAAAAAGCTGATCGACAGCGCCTTGATCGCGCGGTTTACCCGCCGCTGGTCCGCCAAAGCCGACCGTGCCCCCCAGACAGAACTGTCCGTGCTGCGCAAACAAGCAGGNCAAGCACGCGCCNTGCGTCGNCATCTGGACAAGNTGATCTACACCGCCGAAGACCGGCTTGCCCTGCCCCGNATCGGNTCTAACAAGTTCTCTCGGCCCCATAACACCGATTGGTCCTGGCGCCCGCAGCTNTGGCGCGCGCCCTTGACCAAATCGGGNCTNTCGTCGGTGCAATCCAAGGCGACCATGGGCGATGAGGTCACGATTTTCCACGACTGCACCCTGTCNGAACTCGGCNTCCGGCAAATCCGCAACCTCGAAGAAAACCATCTAGCGCCCTATGGGCTTCGGCTTGAGGTCTACCGTTTCGACGGGTCTTTCCTGTCTNTGGTGCTGGACCTGCAGGATGATTGCGTCGACGGGATGAAGCGCACNCATGTCCTGCGNGTGGACGCNGTGATCGAGATGGAAAAACCGATCGAGATTTTCGCCCGCCTGAACATCCGCCACGGGCCCAACACCGAACAAATGGTGCAGGAACTGCCGCTGAACAAATCCGAGGTCACGGCAGAATTCGACCTCGCNTATTCCAACCTGAACGAAAAACGCGTCGAGAAAGCCTGGATCGACCTGATTTTTGAAGGGCCCGAAATGAACCAGATCATGCTGCGTGACCTGACCTTTTCGCGCCGCCCCCGCGCCCAGTTGTAGGAGCCCCGCATGAGCAACCTGACCCTCACCAAAACCCAGATGCGCGACGGCACATGGCAAGGGATCGTGACCGGCGCGGACGATACCAAACCCGATCTTGTGGTCACCCACGCCGATGCCGATGTCGCGGGGGTGCAGTTGGAACATGACGCGTCATCGGATCACTGGGTGCTCAGCATCCCTGTGCCCGCAGCCGCAATCGCTGATGGGCTGCACACATTGCTGGTGGTCGACCGCGCGTCTGGCACGACATTGGCCAGCATCACCCTGATCGGGGACGAGGTCACCGGCCCCGATTTGCGCGCCGAGGTGGATTTGCTGCGCGCCGAACTTGATATGCTGAAACGTGCGTTCCGGCGGCACTGCGTCGAAACGACCTGACGGCCCTTGCTTGCTTGCCCCTGTGACGCGATGTATCCCTTGGCAAGACTGAGCCCTTCAGAGGACCCTCGTAATGGCAGTGAAAAGACGGACTATCGGCGTGATCGGCCTTGGCAACTTTGGCTCTACGGTCGCAACCGAGCTACAGCGTTTTGGCAACTACGTGATCGGCGTGGACCTGAACGACCAGCGCGTCAGCAACCATGTCGAAAAGCTGAGCCAAGCCGTTATCGTGGACGCCCGCGATGATGCCGCCCTGCGCGAGGCCGGGTTGGGCGACTGTTCGATGGCGCTGGTCGCCATGGGCAGCGATCTTGAATCGAGCATCCTGTCGGCCATCAACCTGAAACTGCTGGGCGTCGAGACGATCTGGGCCAAGGCCAAGACAAAAACGCACCACCGGATCTTGTCGAAACTGGGTGTCGACCGTGTGATCCACCCCGAAGTCGAAGTCGGCCAGCATATCGCGCAGGTGATCCACAACCCCTTGGTGCGCGACTATGTCAGCCTCGGGAACGGGTACCACGTGGTCAACTTCCGCATCCCCGAAGCGCTTGAGGGCAAATCGCTCGAGACGTTGTCATACGGCAAGAAGTTCGACCTGCGCTGTCTGGGCGTGATGCGGGGCACCGAATATATCGGGCGCGACGGGTTGGACTGCACGTTGCAACGGGACGATCTGTTGATCCTGCTCGGGCAGCGCACCGACCTGCGCAGCTTTGCGGCAAGCCTTTGAAGCTCTTTTCAAAGTCACAGAAAAGCGCGTGGCGGCTTCTGCCCCCGCCCGCCGTGCTTGTGTTGATCTATCTGACGATGGTGGTTCTGGGCGGATTGATCCTGTGGACTCCGCTGGCGAATACTGCGGGGATCAGCCTGTCGGACGCGCTGTTCACCTCTACCTCTGCTGTTACGGTGACGGGGCTGGCGGTGGTCGATACCGGCACCGCCTTTACCGGCTTCGGGCAGGCGGTCATCGCACTTTTGATCCAGATGGGCGGCTTGGGATTGATGACCTTTGCCGTTCTGGTGCTGTCCGCGCTTGGTATCCCTTTGGGGATGCCGCAGCGGATTATCCTGCGCGAAGATCTGAACCAGCCGAGCATCTACAATCTGACCTCGCTGGTGATGGCGATCCTGAAGATCGCCATTCTGGCAGAGCTTATCGGCGCGGCCTTGATGGCCTTTGTCTTCGTGCCCGAATTCGGTCTGGCGCAGGGGCTTTGGCATTCGGTGTTCCTAAGCATTTCTGCATTCAACAATGCGGGGTTCGCGCTGTTCCCCGACAGCCTAAGTAACTGGGTCAGCGATCCGATTATCAACGTCGTGATCCCCGCGCTGTTCATCATCGGCGGCATCGGGTTCATCGTGCTGGCCGATATCTGGGAAAAACGCAGCTGGCGTCGGCTCAGCCTGCACAGCAAGCTGATGCTCACCGGCACGGTGGTGCTGATCCTGCTGGCTTGGGCGCTGTTTGCAGCACTGGAATGGCGCAACCCCGCGACCTTGGGCCAGTTCGGCAGCCTTGGCAGCAAGCTTTGGGCCAGTTGGTTTCAGGCCGTCACCCCACGGACAGCGGGCTTTAACACGCTTGATTACGCAGAGATCCACGAGAGTACTGCGTTGATGACCATGACGCTGATGCTGGTCGGCGGCGGTAGCACGTCGACGGCGGGCGGCATCAAGGTGACCACGCTCATCGTGCTGATCCTCGCCACCGTGGCCTTCTTCCGTCGCAGCACCAGCCTGCATGCCTTTGGTCGGTCGATGGGGCCGGATGAAGTGTTCAAGGTCATGGCGCTGACCACAATCAGCATCCTTCTGGTCCTGACGGGCATCTTCATCATATCAATCAAACATGACGGAGAGTTCATCGACCTCGCGTTCGAGGCAACATCAGCCTTTGGCACCGTCGGCCTGTCGCGCGGTGCCACGGCAGAGCTTGATAGCACCGGCCGCGCGATGATCATGCTGATGATGTTTCTGGGCCGCGTCGGCCCGCTGACCATCGGGTTCTTTCTGGCGACGCAATCGGTGCCCCGCGTGCGCTACCCCGAAGGCAAGGTCTATCTGGGCTGAACACCCGCCCTTGGCCCAACAAAAAAGACCGGCCCGCCTATCTGCGGACCGGTCTTTAATNNNAACGCGTGATCGNCGCGCTTACTTCTTCGGGCCCAATGCGGACAGACCCTTGAGGATGTCGATGGCATAGGCCAGCTGGTAATCCTCTTCCCGCAGGGAAGCGGCTTTTTCGGCCTTGGCGCGGTCTTCCATGATCTGGTCGACCTGATCGTCGGTCAGGCTGTCGTTGTTCAGGCTNCCGCGCAGGTCTGCTTCGGACCGCAGGGGGCGTGCTGTTGCATCCTCTTCCTCGTTGTCCGCAGGCCGTGCCGGTGGCTGGGCGACGATGATGTCGGGGGACACGCCAAGTGCCTGAATGGAGCGGCCCGACGGCGTGTAGTATCGCGCTGTGGTCAGGCGCATCGCCCCTTCACCGCGCAGCGGCATGATCGTCTGCACCGACCCTTTGCCAAAGCTTTTGGTCCCGACGACAATCGCGCGACGGTGGTCTTGCAGGGCACCGGCAACGATCTCGGAAGCCGATGCAGAGCCGCCGTTGATTAGCACCACAATCGGCTTGCCTTCGGCCAGATCGCCGGGGGTGGCGTTGGTGCGNTCGCCATCCGCGGCATCACGGCCACGGGTGCTGACGATCTCGCCTTCTTCAAGGAAAGCATCCGACACGGCGATNGCCTGATTCAGCAGACCACCGGGGTTGTTGCGCAGATCAACGACAAAGCCGCTGACATTCTCGATGCCGCCGGCGGCCTTGACCTGCTCTTCCAGACCCTCTTTCAGCTTGGGGTAGGTCTGTTCGTTAAAGGTGGTGACCCGCAGCACAACCGCGTCGCCTTCGGTACGGGCGCGCACCGCGGTCAGCTGAATCGTATCGCGCACCAGCGACACGTCGAAGGGTTCGGTCTCGCCTTCTCGCACCACGGTAATCTCGATCTCTGAACCCACCGGNCCGCGCATCAGCTCGACCGCGTCATCCANCGTCAGCCCCAGCAGGCTTTCGCCGTCCACATGGGTGATGAAATCGCCCGCTTCGATACCCGCTTCAGAGGCAGGCGTGCCATCAATAGGGGAAACGACTTTGACGAAACCCTCTTCCTGCGTCACCTCGATGCCGAGACCGCCGAATTCGCCACGGGTCTGGTCGCGCATCTTCAGCGCGTCTTTCGGCGACAGGTAGCTGGAGTGTGGATCAAGCGAGGTAAGCATGCCGTTGATCGCGGCCTCTACCAGCTCTTCGGTGTCGACCTCTTCGACGTATTGCGCACGGATGCGTTCAAAGATGTCGCCGAACAGATCAAGCTGTTCATAAACGTTGCTGTTCTTTTCAGTTTCCTGTGCCAGCAAGGGGCCCGCAATCTGCGTCGTGGCAATTACCCCTGCCAGCGTACCGCCCACGGCAGCCATCACGAACTTCTTCATCGTTTATCCATCCTTATCAGTTCGGAACCAGTCTGACGGGTCCTGCGGAACATTGTTCTCTCTTACTTCTATATAGAGCGTTTCTGAACGCTCCACGCCAGCCCCATCACCATTTGGTGACAGCGCCTGTTGATTTACGCCGGCCGGNCCGCCCATAAGGCCAATCGGCGTCTCTGCCCCGATCACCTGCCCTGCCTCGCCATAAACCACATCCAGCCCTGCCAATACAAACAACGCCCCGGCCCGAGGTTCAAGAATGACCACGTTTCCAAGGTCCAGCAGCGGGCCGGTGTAGCGGATTGTCGCCGCCGTGGGCGATGTCACGATGGCACGCGGGCGGGTCGCGAGGATAATCCCGGGGCGCGTCNCCCCCGCNGCATCGGTTTCATTGGCACGGCGCAGGATCACGCCCTGCACCGGCAAGGTCAGGTCGCCCTTCTGCCCTTCGAAATCGGCNGGCGCATCCGCAATCGGNTCCGAGGTCATCTCGGACAGGCCGCTGGCGAACCCCGATAGCGTCTCGGAGGTCGAGATCAGGATCGCGGTGCGCACCGGGTCTTCGTTGAAGCGTTTGGGCAGATCNGTCCGGTTGGCCATCGCCTGATTAAGCTCTGTCCGGGCGCGCTGGATTTCCGTCAGCCCCTCCTGCAAGCGCTGTGCCGCATCGGTCTGAAGCGCCCGCAGGGTCTGCACGTCTTCAAGATCCTGCCGCAAGACATCGGCGCGGGTGTTCAGGGCCGGTGTCAGNTCTGCCAGCANCATACCNGCGCGTGCNGTGCCAACGGGCCCTTCAGGATGCAGGAACAAGGTGGGCGACGGGTTGCCGCCGATGCTTTGCAACACGCCCAGCAACTGCGCGACCTCGCCATCGCGGGCCTGTAGCTTTTTGCTCAGCTGCGCCTCGTTGATNGCCGCCTGACGCAGCCCCTCGCGCATGGCCCCAAGGCCGGTTTCAAACGCCTGAATCGTCTGGGTCAGCGCCTGCACGCGGTCCCGCGCCCCATCTGCGGCGTCCAACTGGGCAGAGGCCGCTTCAAGGTCGGCCATCGCGCGGCGCGCCTGTTCTGCNGCCTCGGTCTGCGCAAACACGCCGACGGGCCAGAACATCAGGGCAAGGGCGCAAAGGCGGATCATTCGAGCAGCGACTTTCCCGTCATCTCGGCGGGTTGATCCAGCCCCATCAACTGCAACACTGTCGGNGCCAGATCGGCCAGACGACCGCTGCGCAGGCTGGCCCCATCGGGCCCGCCGACAACCGCCACGGGCACGGGGTTGAGCGTATGCGCCGTATGCGCCCCGCCGGTTTCGGGATCAATCATCGTTTCGCAATTACCGTGGTCCGCGGTGACGATCATCGCGCCGCCGACNTCCTCAAGCGCNTCNAGCACGCGCCCAAGGCCGNTATCCACNGCCTCGCAGGCCGCGATGGCGGCATCAAGATCACCGGTATGCCCNACCATATCGGGGTTCGCGTAATTCACNACAATCAGGTCGTAGCGGTCCTTGATCGCTTGCACGAANCGGTCGGTGACTTCCGCGCAAGACATCTCTGGCTGCAAATCATAGGTCGCCACATTCGGCGACTTGGGCATATAGCGGTCCTCGCCCGTTGTGGGTGTTTCCTCGCCCCCGTTCAGAAAGAACGTCACATGCGGGTATTTCTCTGTCTCGGCCAAGCGGAACTGNCGCAGGCCGTGCTGNGCGACCCATGCGCCAAGCGTATTCACGATCTCGGGCTTGGGGTACATGGTGGTCATGAACGCNCCATGCGCGTCGGAGTATTCCGCCATGCCCATCACCGCAGACCANGNNGGCCGCGCNCCTGTGTCGAAGGCGTCAAACTCCGGATCCGCNAGCGCCGACATGATTTCNCGCGCGCGNTCNGCGCGGAAATTCAGGCAGAANANCCCATCCCCGTCCTGCACGCCGGTGTAGCCCTCCAGCACCGTGGGCGTGATAAATTCATCGTTTTCGTCCANACCATAGGCATCATTCACCGCATCGCGGGCGGTTGGGGCGGCACTGCCCTTGCCCTGCACGATCGCCTCATAGGCTTTGGCAACGCGGTCCCAGCGGTTGTCACGGTCCATCGCGTAATAGCGCCCCGAGACGGTCGCGATACGCGCCCCGTCGGGCAAGGCGGCTTGCAGCGTCTCGAAATAGCCCAAGGCCGAGCGCGGCGCGACATCGCGCCCGTCGGTCAGCGCATGGATNACNACCGGAATACCCTGCGCCCGCAGCGCNCGCACCGCGGCAATCATATGNGTCAGGTGCCCATGCACCCCGCCATCAGAGACAAGCCCCATCANATGCGCCGTGCCGCCNGTCTGTTTCAGCGTCTCGGCAAAGTCCAGCAACGGTTGATGGGTGGCAAACNCGCCNTCCTCGATCGCAAGATCGATCTGTCCNAGATCCATCGCGACGACACGACCAGCCCCGATATTGGTATGCCCCACCTCGGAGTTGCCCATCTGCCCCTGTGGCAGACCCACATCAGGCCCGAAGGTGGTCAGCGTCGCCGAAGGGCAGCTTTGCATGATCCGGTCGACATGCGGGGTCTTTGCCAGAAGGGGCGCGTTGCCCTGAGGGTCATCGCGCAGGCCCCACCCATCCAGAATGCACAATACGACAGGTTTTGGGGTGTTCATCCTGAGACCGCTCCGCAGGTTTACAGTGGTTTTCCGTCTTTTAGCGGCTCTGTGGCCGATGGTGAACCTAATTCAACGCAGTTTACAAACTTGTAAGCAGAGGGNGGCCAAATCACACGGCGCACCCTTGCCCTGCCTGCGCGGTTTGGTCATAAGATGGGCGCATCAAAGCCAAGGACGACAGCATGACATCCCAAGCACCGGAAACCCGCATTGTGAACACCTGGCGCGTCGCCTGTGACGGCAGCGAAGGCGCCTTGGGGCACCCGCGCGTCTGGCTGCAAATCCCGCAAGACAAGGGCTGGGTCGAATGTGGGTACTGCGACTGCAAGTTCATCCACGCCGAGTTTGAGGGCAAGGTCTGACCAAAGCGTTACGATGGCTGGGCGCNNTTGCGCTTTTGCCCGCGTGCTTTGTGCTTGCCGCAGTGATCGGTGCCNTNTGGGCCGCTCCTGCCTCTGATGAACCGCGCGCGGTGCCAACGCGCGAGGTGCTGCTGGTCCACGGACCCATCCACTATGATCTGCTGATCCCGATTGATGATATCTCGGGCCCGCGGTTTGCCGCGCTCGAGACGCGGGGTCTGCCGCTATCGCANCCCGATGCGCGGTGGCTTGTCATCGGATGGGGGGCGCGCAAGTTTTATACGGAAACCCCCACCTATCGCGAATTGAANCCCGGCAATGTCTGGCGCGGGATTATCGGCGATGACGCGGTGCTGCGNATTGATGTCATTGGCCCCATCGCNCCGACCGCCAAACGCCGGACCGTGACGATGTCCGAANGCGCGTACCGCAGGCTGGTCGCGAATGTCTGGTCGGCGCTTGACCNCGGCCCTGACGGGCTGCCGCAACGTGTCGATGTGGATGGGTATACCGNCACCGATGGNTTCTTTGCCGCNAAAGGACGCTTTAGCNTCCTGCGCACCTGCAACGTCTGGATCGGCGACCAACTCCGCGCGGCAGGGCTGCGGTTCGGACGCTGGACGCCGCTCCCCTTGTCNGTGAGCCTGTCCTGGCGCCTTTACCAAAGCGAGCCCCGCTAGNCAGGGACGCTCCGCGGGGAGTTTATTTGGCAAAATGAAGCCGGTCGCGGGCAATTGGCCGCTGGAGAGTTTGCCGGCTTCGTGGCACAAGAAAGCTTGTCTTAAAGAGGAGCACCGACATGTCCGGCACATTTGGCAAAGGTCACCATCTGCATCTGATCGACGGGTCGGCGTTTATTTTCCGCGCCTATCACGCGCTGCCACCGCTGACGCGCAAGTCGGACGGGCTGCCGATTGGNGCGGTGGCGGGTTTTTGCAACATGTTGCACCGCTATGTCGAAGGCAACACAGGGCCGGATGCNCCGACCCATGTGGCCGTGATCTTTGACAAGGGCAGCCANACNTTCCGCAANGACATGTANGACAAATACAAGGCCAACCGCGAGGCCATGCCCGAAGACCTGCGTCCGCAGATCCCNCTGACCCGCACCGCCACCGAAGCCTTCAATATCGCTTGCAAGGAAAAGGAAGGTTTCGAGGCGGACGACATCATTGCCACGCTCGCCGTACAGGCACGGGCCGCAGGTGGCCGCTGCACCATCATCAGTTCGGACAAGGATCTGATGCAGCTGGTCGGCGGCGGTGTTGAAATGCTGGATGCGATGAAAAACAAGAGCATCGACCGCGACGGTGTGTTCGAGAAATTCGGCGTCTATCCCGATCGTGTGGTGGATGTGCAGGCGCTGGCGGGCGACTCTGTCGATAACGTCCCCGGGGCACCCGGGATCGGGATCAAGACNGCNGCTTTGCTGATCAACGAATANGGNGATCTCGATGCGCTGCTGGAGCGCGCGGGCGAGATCAAGCAGCCCAAGCGGCGCCAGACCCTGATCGACCATGCCGACCAGATCCGCCTGTCCCGTGATCTGGTCAAGCTGGACGAGAACACACCGCTGGACTTCACCCTTGAGGATCTTGAGGTGCGCAACCCTGATGCAGATCAACTGCTGGGCTTTCTGGCCGAGATGGAGTTTCGCACCCTGTCNAAACGTGTGGCCGAGGTGCTNGGGAAAGAGGCCCCCACCATCGCCGAGGCACCGGTCGCCGCCGATGCCCCGGCCGCGGCGGATGTGCCCTTTGACGCAGAGCTNTATGAACACGTCAGTGACACAGCCGCGCTNCAGGCCTGGATCGACCGTATCTATGAATTCGGCTATGTCGCCGTCGATACAGAGACCACCGGGCTGGACGATATGGTCGCGCAGCTTGTCGGCGTTTCGCTNTGTGTCGAACCGGGCAAGGCCTGCTACATCCCGCTTATCCACAAGGCGCGCGGCAGCGATGATCTGTTCGGGAGTGATGATCTNGCCGAGGGGCAGATCCCTACCGAAGAGGCGCTGCGCCTGCTGACCCCGATGCTGGAGGATCCCTCNATCCTCAAGATCGGGCAGAACATGAAATACGACAGCAAGATTTTCGCTCAGCTGGGGATCAACGTCGCGCCCATCGACGACACGATGCTGCTGTCCTACGCGATGCACGCCGGGCTGCANGGCCACGGCATGGACACGCTNTCTGAACGCTATCTGTCGCACACACCGATCCCGATCAAGCCGCTGCTGGGGACAGGCAAATCGGCCATCACCTTTGATAAGGTGCCGCTCGCCGATGCGGTGAAATATGCCGCCGAGGATGCGGATATCACTCTGCGTCTGTGGCAATTGTTCAAACCCCAGCTCCACCGCGTCGGGGTGACGAAGGTGTATGAAACGCTTGAACGCCCGCTTGTGCCTGTNTTGGCGGCNATGGAACGCTCTGGCGTGAAGGTGGACCGNGATACGCTGAGCCGGATGTCCAACGCCTTTGCCCAGAAGATGGCGGGGCTTGAGGACGANATCTATGAGCTNGCCGGGCGCAANTTCAACGTCGGCTCGCCCAANCAACTGGGGGAAATCCTGTTCGACGAGATGGGGCTGGAAGGCGGCAAGAAAGGCAAGACGGGGGCCTATGCCACCGGTGCCGATGTGCTTGAGGACCTCGCGACAGAACATGACCTGCCCGCGCGGGTGCTGGACTGGCGACAGCTGTCCAAGCTGAAATCGACCTATACCGACGCGCTGCAGGATCACATCAACCCCGACACAGGCCGTGTGCATACGTCCTATTCCATCGCGGGGGCGTCGACCGGGCGGCTGGCCTCGACCGATCCGAACCTNCAAAACATCCCGATCCGGTCCGAAGAAGGGCGGCGCATCCGCGAGGCCTTTGTNGCAGAGCCGGGCAAGGCGCTGGTCGCGCTTGACTATTCCCAGATCGAGCTGCGGATTCTGGCGCATATCGCCAATATNCCCGAGCTTAAGCAGGCGTTTCAGGACGGCATCGACATTCACGCGCTGACCGCTTCGGAAATGTTCGGCGTGCCACTGGACGAGATGACCTCGGACGTGCGTCGTCAGGCCAAGGCGATCAACTTTGGCGTGATCTATGGNATCTCNGGCTTCGGNCTGGCGCGCAACCTGCGTATCCCGCGCGCCGAAGCACAGGGGTTCATCGACCGCTATTTCGAACGTTTCCCCGGCATCCGTACCTATATGAANGACACCAAGGCGTTCGCCAAAGAGCATGGCTTTGTGCAGACGCTGTTCGGGCGCAAGATCCACACGCCCGAGATCAGCGCCAAGGGCCCCCGCGCNGGTTTTGCCCAACGGGCNGCCATCAACGCGCCNATTCAGGGCACCGCCGCCGATGTGATCCGCCGCGCNATGATCCGCATGCCCGANGCGATCAAGGATCTGCCCGCCACCATGTTGTTGCAGGTCCACGATGAATTGCTGTTCGAGGTGGAGAAAGGGGCCGAGGACGATCTGATCGCCGCCGCACGCCACGTNATGGAGAATGCAGCCGATCCNGTGGTCAAACTGGATGTGAAGCTCGACGTGGATGCGGGCGTCGGGGCGAGTTGGGCNGAGGCGCATTAANCGTCTCTGAAGTGCCCCCTGNGGCTAGCTGAGTGTCATCCAGCCGAGGCTGTCCTCNGTCCGTGGGCCGGGGATATATTCGCCACTGACCCAGCCGCGATACCCCGCGCGGCGCAGGGCGGCGAAAAGCGCGGGGAAATCAACTGTACCCGCCCCCGGCGCGCTGCGATCGGGCGCGTCGCCAAGCTGCACATGTACGATCAGGTCTTTGTATTGNTCGAACACCGCCACCGCGTCGNCGTGGATCATCTGCGCGTGGTAGCTGTCATATTGCAGCCNGACGTTCGGCCGGTTCACAGCACGCAGCACATCGGCGGCAAGCGCGTAGTCGTTCATGAAATACCCCGGCATCGCGACGGGGTTCAGCGGNTCAACCGTCAGGGTAAGCCCCTTGGGCGCGATATCAGCCGCCCAGATCAGATTGTCGATGAAGGTNTGCCGCGCCAGCGCGCCTTGCCCATTGCCCGCCATGACATGCAGATAGCGGNCCTTGAGCGCGGTGGCATATCGAAACGACCGCTGGATATCGACGCGGAAACGGGCCGCCTGTTCGGGNACCGCGGCAAAGCCCTGNGCGCCNCCGGTGTAATTGGGCGNCGGGGCGTTGATCAGGATCAGCTGCAAGCCGTTGGCGACACAGGCGCGCAGNGTCTCTNTGGCGGCCAGATCATAGGGGAAAAGCACCTCTACNGCGGTAAACCCCGCCTTTGCGGCGGCGGCAAAACGGTCAAGATAGGGCAGCTCGGGCCACAGCAGAGTAAGGTTCGCGGCTGGCTTCATGAANGATCATCCGGTTNGGGCCGCTATCGTCNCGCTNTGNCAGGCAGGATCAATCGGGCAGTTCGTCCGAGGGGATAATACCAAAGAAGCTGCCGCCCGACCANACGCCGAACCAGCCGTCNTGATGNACGCCAAGCTCGACCAGNCGGTAAAAGCTTTTNCGGTCGATCAGCGCCTCAAGGTTGCGGCGGANACGGACGTANGGCGCGGGTTCACCATCTTCNGGGTCGCGCTCAACTCGGATAGGCAGATCGGGGCCTGCGACGGCGATGTCTTCCAGNTTNGTCTGGAAGGTCAGCNTCTGGTCGGTGCCACTGCCTTCGGCCTCGAAATCGATGGCGACAAAGGGGGCGTCCTCGACCTTGATGCCGACCTTTTCAACCGGCGTCACAAGGAAATAATCATCTTCTTCGCGGATCAGAATCGATGCGAACAGCTTTACCANCCCGATGCGTCCGATGGGGGTGCCTTGGTANAACCAAGTGCCGTCGCGTTTGATCTCCATGTCCAGATCNCCNCAAAACGGGGGGTTCCACTTTTCAACCGGCGGCAATCCGCGTGTTTTGGCGGCGGAAACAGACGCGGCAAGGCTTTCTGCTGTCGGGGTCACGGTTTTTTGTCCACTCATTGCTTTTGCCATTTCCTGTTCACACGATACACTTACATCTAACTGATATAACCCCGAGGACGCAAAAGTCATGACCCAAGCCCGCGATATGGTAGCAGAAATCGAGACGCTTGGCGAAAAGCTGGCCGAGGCGAAGGCGTCGATCAACCGGCGTTTCATCGGGCAGCAACGGGTCGTTGATCTGACGCTGACGGCNCTGCTNNGCGGTGGCCACGGGCTGCTGATCGGTNTNCCGGGTCTGGGCAAGACGCGGCTGGTCGAAACGCTGAGCACGGTNATGGGGCTGGATGGCAATCGNGTCCAGTTCACGCCCGATTTGATGCCTGCCGATATTCTGGGGTCAGAGGTGCTGGACACCGCCGCCGATGGCACCCGCGCGTTCCGCTTTGTCGAGGGGCCGATCTTTTGCCANTTGCTGATGGCGGACGAGATCAACCGCGCCTCGCCGCGCNCCCAGTCGGCTTTGCTNCAGGCGATGCAGGAAAAGACCGTGACCGTCGCCGGACAGGACCGCGCCTTGGGGCATCCGTTTCACGTGCTCGCCACCCAGAACCCCATTGAGCAAGAAGGCACCTACCCGCTGCCCGAGGCCCAGCTTGACCGCTTTTTGGTGCAGATCGACGTGGCCTACCCCGACCGGGAGACAGAGCGGGATATTCTGCTGGCCACCACAGGGGATACCGATGCGCAGGCCGCNCCCGTCTTTACCACGGCAGAGCTACTGGCCGCGCAAACGCTGCTGCGGCAGATGCCGGTGGGTGAATCGGTGGTCGAGCTGATCCTTGATCTGGTNCGCGCCTTCCGCCCTGACGGGCCTGATGCCAGCCCGCANGTGCGCGATACCGTGGCGTGGGGCCCCGGCCCNCGCGCCGCNCAAGCGTTGATGCTGACNGTGCGGGCNCGNGCTTTGTTGCAGGGNCGTCTGGCACCGTCGGCGGAGGATGTCATCGATATGGCNCGTCCTGTGTTGCTGCACCGTATGGCGCTGAACTTNGCGGCGCGNGCTCGTGGNGACAGCCTNTCCGNGCTGATTGACACAACCGCTGCCAGCCTGATCGGGAAAAAGGCCGCGGCGTGAACAGCCCCGACACCCTTCGCATCCGATCAGAGGAGCAANCCGCCCGTTTGCCCGCGCTGCTGGCCCGTGCAGAGCATCTGGCCGGTGCAGTCNTGCTGGGTGCCCATGGGCGTCGACGCGCAGGGGTGGGGGATGATTTCTGGCAATACCGTCCGGCACAGGCCGGGGATAGCCGTCGCAGCATCGATCACCGGCGTTCGGCCATGGGGGACCATGAGTTCGTGCGCGAACNNGAATGGCAGATCGCGCAGTCGGTCATGCTTTGGGTCGATCAGGGGGCGTCCATGCGCTTTGCCTCGACGNCTGCGTTNGAANAGAAGGGCGACCGCGCGCGGCTGATCGGGTTGGCGCTGGCNATCCTGCTGCAACGGGGCGGTGAACGGGTCGGGCTGACCGGCAGCGCCCTGCCCCCGCGATCCGGCAGGCCGCAGATCCTNCGCCTTGCCGAAGCCCTGTGTCAGGACGACGNCGCCGACTACGCCCCGCCGGAACATCGCGCCATGATCCCCCANGCACGGGCTGTGTTCATCTCTGACTTCATGGGGGATCTTGCGGGGGTGACCACCGCGCTGACCAAAGCGGCGGACCGCGGGGTGCGCGGCGTGTTATATCATGTGCTGGACCCCTCGGAAGANGCCTTCCCCTTCACCGGCCGCACCATCTTTGAAAGCGTNGGCGGCACNCTGCGCCACGAGACCTTGAAAGCGAACGACCTGAAAGACCGCTATCTGGAACGGCTCGCCGCGCGCAAGGCAGAGCTGCGGCAGCTTTGTNCCCTGACNGGCTGGCANTACGGGCTGCACCACACNGACAGCACCGCNCAATCGGCGCTTTTNTGGCTCTATGCGGCGCTGGATACGCGCAGCGGGGGGGCNGCATGACCGTTCTNGGGGGNATCGGCTTTACCGCGCCGTGGATGCTGCTGGCGCTTCTGGCGCTGCCGATCCTGTGGCTGATCCTGCGCGCNGTGCCNCCTGCNCCGATCCGNCGCCGCTTTCCCGGNGTGGCGCTGCTGCTTGGGCTGAGCGATGATGAAAGCGTGTCGGATCGCACGCCGTGGTGGTTGCTGCTGCTGCGCATGCTGGCGGTGGCCNCGTTGATCATCGGGCTGGCCGGACCGATCCTGAACCCGCAAGAGGAACAGACCCAAGGCACCGGCCCGCTGCTGATCGTGCTCGACGGGTCTTGGGCGGGAGCCACGCGTTGGCCGCAGCAAACCGAAGCGCTAGAGGCGCAGTTGACCCGTGCGGCACGCGCTGGACGCACTGTCGGTTTTCTGACCCTCACCCGACCAGAAGCACCCGCCTTTCAATCCGCTGACGCATGGCGCAGCCGTCTGGCCGGGTTTGATCCCGCCCCNTGGCAGCCNNCCCCCGCCGACATTGACCGCGCGATAGAGATCGCGGACACGCTTGGCGGCTTCGATACCCTGTGGTTCAGCGACGGGCTGGCCTATGCCGGGCGCGACGCGATGCTTGATGCGCTTCAGGNCAAGGGCAGCGTCGAGGTCTATCAGACTGGCGCAGACGTGCTGGCACTGGCCCCCGCGACCTATGAGGACGGGGCGATTACCCTGACCGTCAAGCGCGCCCTCGCTGGTGCCGAGCGGTCGGTGACCATCACNGCGCAGGGTCGTGATCCGGCGGGCAATATCCGCGTCCTCGCCAGCGTTCCGGCCACATTCGACGCAGGATCAACACAGGCCAGCGCGGCCCTGTCCCTGCCCGCAGAGCTGCGCGCGCGGATCACGCGTTTCGACATCGCGGGCCAACGCTCCGCCGGGGCGACGACGCTGGTGGATGATGCGCTGCGGCGGCGCGAGGTTGGGCTGATCGCCGGACGCGAAAACCGCGAGGGGCTGGAGCTGCTGTCCCCCCTGCACTACATCGAACAGGCCTTGGCCCCCGCCGCCGATCTGATTGAGGGGGGGATTGGCGATGTGCTGCCCGCAAACCCCGATGTGATCGTACTGGCCGATATCGCGACCCTGTCGGAGGCAGAGCAGGCCCCCTTGATCGACTGGATCGAAGCCGGTGGCATGTTGGTGCGTTTCGCCGGTCCACGCATCGCCGCCAGCGACATCAGCCGAGATACCGAAGACCCTCTGATGCCTGTGCGCCTGCGNGCCGGTGGCCGCAGTGTCGGCGGCGCAATGAGCTGGGGTGCCCCGAAAACGCTGGACAGCTTCCGCGAGTCCTCNCCTTTCTACGGTCTGGAGATACCGCAGGATGTGACCGTCTCGGCCCAGGTCGTCGCGCAGCCCGACCCGACACTGGCAGAGCGTGTGATCGCATCGCTGAGCGATGGCACCCCGCTGGTCACCCGCAAGCAGGTAGGACAGGGGCAGATCGTATTGTTTCACGTGACAGCCACGGCCGAGTGGTCGACGTTGCCGCTGTCGGGGCTGTTTGTNCAGATGATGGAACGGTTAGCGATTTCTTCATCTTCCGCCGGTATCGAGGCTTCGGACCTGCAGGGCACGACGTGGACGCCCCTGCGCGTGATGGACGGGTTTGGCACACTGTCTGACGCGGGTACGCTGCCCGGTGTGGACGGGGCTGATCTGATGGCCGCGCCTGCGGGCCCAGACCTNCAACCGGGGGTCTATGCCTCTGGCGATCGGCGCATTGCGCGCAATGTGGTGGTTGCAGATACCACCCTGACCCCCGCGGCATGGCCAGCGGATGTGCCAGTACGTGGGCTTGATGTGGCCGATGAACAGCCGCTTGCCGGTTGGCTGTTGTCCCTGTCGATCCTGCTGCTGCTCGCTGATGTCATCGCGTCGCTGTCCCTGTCCGGGCGGCTGCTCAGGCACAGCAATGCCGCAGGGCTGATCCTTGCGGCGCTGATCTATGCGCCGACGCAGGCCGATGCGCAGGCGGACGACAGCTTTGCCCTGAACGCCACGGCGGAGATGACGCTGGCCTATGTGATCACCGGCAACGCGTCGGTTGACGAGATGTCGGATGCCGGATTGCGCGGGTTGTCGGATACGCTCTATTTCCGCACCTCGGTCGAACCTGCCAACCCCATCGGTGTGGATCTGGAGCGGGATGAGCTNGCCTTCTTCCCNATGCTATACTGGCCCATCACCCCCGATCAGCCCCGCCCATCGGATGCGGCCTATCGCAAGCNGAACGACTATNTGCGCTCCGGCGGGATGATCCTGTTCGACACACGTGATGCGAATATCGCGGGCTTCGGGGCCGCCAGCCCCAACGGGCGCAAGCTACAAGATCTCGCCGCGCCGCTGGACATTCCCCCGCTTGAACCCTTGCCTGCGGATCACGTGCTGACCCGCACGTTCTATCTGCTGCAGGACTTCCCCGGACGGCACAGCGGACGCGATCTGTGGGTAGAGGCATCGCCCCCCGATGCCGAACAGGTAGAGGGGATGCCGTTCCGCAATCTGAATGACGGGGTGAGCCCGGTTGTCATCGGTGGCAATGACTGGGCCGCGGCCTGGGCCGTGTCCTCGAACGGCGCGCCGATGGTACCGATCGGGCGCGGTTTCGCCGGGGAACGTCAGCGCGAGCTGGCCTACCGCTTTGGCGTCAATCTGGTCATGCATGTGCTGACCGGCAACTATAAATCCGATCAGGTGCATGTGCCTGCGCTGCTGGACAGGTTGGGCCAATGACATCGACCATCATCTTCGACCCGCTGATCCCGCTGCCGATGTTATGGGGCGTTGCCGCACTGGCGCTGGTGGCCGTTGCCTTGGCGGTGCTGCGCGGGTTGCAAGGCTGGGCGCTGCGGGGGGCGGCGATGCTCGTCGTTCTGGCGGCGCTTTCTGGCCCCTCCGTGCAGCAGGAAGACCGCGCGCCGCTGACCGATATCGTCGTGATGCTGGAAGACGAAAGCGCCAGCCAATCCCTCGCAGACCGGCCCGCACAAACCGCCGCCGCCGCAGAGACGCTGGCAGCACAGATCACGGCGCGCGAGAATACGGAACTGCGCCGCGTGACCGTGCCCGATGGGGAGGGCGATAGCGGCACGCAGCTGATGACCGCCCTGTCAGAGGTGCTTGCCGAAGAGCCGCGCGCCCGTATCGCAGGCATCCTTGCGCTTAGTGACGGACGCATTCACGACGCCGACCTGCCAGTCGATCTGCCGGCACCGATGCATCTGTTGATGACCGGAAAGCAAAGCGATTGGGATCGCCGCCTGTCCGTCCGCAACGCCCCTGCCTTTGCCATCATCGGCGAACCCGTGACCCTGACCCTGCGCATCGACGACCTTGGGGCCGCCCCGCAAAAAGACGCGCTGGCCCCGCTTGAAATTTCGGTCGATGGGGAGCCGCCGCAGACCTTCCGCGTCCCCGTGGGGCAAGATCTGGAACTGCCCGTCACCCTGCCCCACGGCGGGCGCAATGTGATCCGGTTCTCGCTGCCCGAGGCCGAAGGAGAGCTAACCGACCGCAACAATGCCGCGCTGATCCAGATCAACGGGGTGCGCGACCGTCTGCGGGTGCTTCTCGTCAGCGGGGAGCCGCATCAGGGCGGGCGTACGTGGCGCAATTTGCTGAAATCCGACAGCTCTGTCGATCTGGTGCATTTCACGATCCTGCGACCGCCGGAAAAACAGGATGGCGTGCCGGTGGACGAACTTTCGCTGATCGCCTTTCCCACCCGCGAGCTGTTCATGGAAAAGATCGAGGATTTCGATCTGATCATCTTTGACCGCTACAAACGCCGCGGCATCCTGCCGTCGCTNTATCTTGAAAACGTCGCGAATTATGTGCGCGGCGGGGGGGCTGTGCTGGTCGCTGCCGGGGCGGATTTCGCGAGCGCCGACAGCATCTACCGTTCCCCCCTCGGAGAGGTCTTGCCCGCCACGCCGACCGCGCGGGTGATCGAACANCCCTACCGCCCNCTGGTGTCCGAGCTGGGGCACCGCCATCCGGTGACCAGCGGCTTGCCCGAACAGGAAACATGGGGCCGCTGGCTGCGGCAGATCGACGTGGCCGATCCCTTGGGACATGTGGTGATGACCGGCGAAGATGACCGGCCGCTGCTGATCCTGAACCGTGTGGAANAAGGGCGCGTTGCGCTCATGGCGTCNGATCATGCGTGGCTNTGGAACCGTGGCTATGAAGGTGGCGGCCCGCAGCTAGAGCTGTTGCGACGCTTGGCCCACTGGATGATGAAAGAACCCGAGCTTGAGGAAGAGGCCCTGACCGCCACAGCCGAAGGCCAGACCATGCGCATCACCCGTCGCACGCTGGGGGACGACATCCCGCCTGTCACCCTGACCAACCCCGATGGCAGCACGGCAGAGATCACGCTTTCGCCAGCCACGCCGGGTGTCTTCGAAGGGGTTTACGACGGCCCCGAGATTGGCCTTTACCGGCTGGAAAATGGCGACCAAAGCGCGGTGATCGGTTTGGGCCCCGCCGCCCCGCGGGAATTTGTGGAAACGATTGCCAGCGACGAAACCCTCGCCCCCGTACTTGCGCCCCTGCGCGGTGGTGTCGCGCGGATCGAAGACGGCCTGCCCCGCATCCGCGACATACGTGTCGGGCGCCCCGCAGCCGGACGTGGATGGATCGGTCTGACCCCTCGCAACGCCTACGAAACACGTGACGTGCGACAGATGCCGATCCTGCCCGCGTGGCTCGTCCTGTTGCTGGGCAGTGCCCTGATCCTTGCAGCNTGGCTGCGCGAAGGGCGGCGTTAANCTTAAAAANAACGCCACCGCCCGATAAATCNCGCAACGCTTAANCAGTTGTTCACCCCAAGCCCCGCATGATCCCCCCGATAGGAGGGATTCGGAGCTTTGGATGAAACCAGCTGACCAGCTTGCCCATGAACAACGCCGCCGCGCAGAGGTGGAAGCGCTGCTTGAACAAACCCAGGCAGAGCTTTGTGCCGCTTACCGCAAGCTGGATGACCACGCGCAAAATGTCTCTGTCGAGATTTCTGAAACACGGGCGGAGGTTGAAAACATCCGCGGCGAAAACAAACGGGTGATGTCCGATCTATGTGCCGCGCGGGAACAGATCGAACTGACCCAACGCCGGCTGTGGCATTCGGTCGAAACCATCCACGACGGCTTTGCCTTTTTCAACAAAGACAATGAAATGATCATGGCCAATCGGTCTTATCTGGCCGTGTTCGACGNTATNGATGCCATCCGTCCGGGTGTCAGCTACTCTACCATCCTNCGCGTGCTCACCGATGAAGGGATCGTTAACATCGGGCGCCGCACGCCAGAGGAATGGCGCGCCAAGATGCTTCTGCGATCGCAGCAAAAGGCTCCGGCACCCATCATCATAAAGCTTTGGAATGGCGCATATATCAAGATCGTCGATCAAAGGGGAAAAGGCGGNGATATCGTATCNCTCGCCCGCGACATTACCGAAACCGTGGAATATCAACGCAAGCTCGTCGATGCCCGCGCCACGGCCGAGGCAGCCAACAGCGCGAAATCGCTTTTCCTCGCCAAGATGAGCCACGAGATCCGCACACCGATGAACGGGATCGTAGGCATGACGGAGGTGCTTGGCGATACCGCGCTGACCCAAGACCAACGCCTATATGTCGACACCATAAAGACCTCTGCCGAAGCGTTGCTGGTCATCATCAACGACGTGCTGGATTTCTCGCGCATCGAGGCAAACCGGCTGAGCATCCACCCCGCCCCGTTTGATCTGGAACGTGTCTTCCAAGAGGTATTGCTGCTTTTACAGCCCCTTGCGGTGCAAAAGGGGCTGGACCTCGCNCTGGANTACGACCTGTTCCTGCCGCGCAAACTGGTCGGGGATGCAGGGCGCATNCGNCAAGTGCTTACCAATCTGGTGGGAAATGCTGTTAAGTTTACGCAAAACGGGCATATNNTGATCCGCGCCACGGGGCTACCTGATGCGGGCGCTGGCAACGTGCTCATCAAAATNTCTATCGAGGATACGGGCATCGGCATCGCGCCGGACATGATTGAACATATCATGGGGGAGTTTACCCAAGCCAGCAGCGACCCCAGCCCCAATGCAGAGGGGACGGGACTGGGGCTCGCCATCTGCCAACGTCTGGTACAACTGATGGGGGGCGAGATTTGGGTCACGTCAGAGCATGGNGTTGGGTCGTGCTTCGGCTTCGAACTGCCCCTGAAGGCCCAAGAGGACAGTGCCGCGCCNCCGCTNAAGCCACCCCCNTTCCTGCGCCATGTNCTGATTGTCGAAAGGGAAACGATCTGCCGATCGATCTTGCAGCGCAATCTGGAACATATCGGTGTGCGCGTGACGTCCTGTGGCACCGGCTCGGAGGGGCTGGCCGCGCTGGACGGCAGTATTGATCTGCTGCTTGTCGACGACACGCTGCCCGATATGGACGGGATCGAATTTGCCCGCGCGGTGCACGTCTCCGACCCCGCGACCGAGGTAATCCTGTACAGTCAGACGCCCGACAAAANTCGCGATAGTATGGATGATACGAGCGTGCGCCGGATCATGAAGAACCCGATCAGCGTCACCGAGCTGCTGGCCGAGGTGTCAACGATGCAGCCGGTGCCTGTTGGTACCCGNCCGATGCGGGTCTTGGCGGCCGAGGACAATAAGACCAATCGTCTGGTGCTTCGAAAGATGCTGCAACGGCTGAACATCGACCTGCAACTTGCCACCAACGGGCAAGAGGCAGTTGCGCTGTTTGAAACCTTCCGGCCCGATNTGGTGTTCATGGACATTTCTATGCCCAAGATGAATGGAAAAGACGCCGCCGCCGCCATTCGTGCGCTGGAAGGCGAGGCAAGCAGCTGCCCGATTGTCGCGCTGACAGCGCATGCCATTCAGGACGAAAAGGAAAGGATACTCGCCGCCGGGCTGGATCATTTCCTCACCAAACCCTTGCGCAAGGCGGAGCTTGTGGCGCTCCTTAACCGTTACTGCCCCAACGCGGCTTTCCCGCTGGAGGGTCAGCTGGTGGGATAGGGCCGCACAAATACGGGTTTTTCCGGCGTCGACAGCTCTTTCTGCCATGCGTACCCGCCNANATCGAAATCCTTGATCGCNTCGGCGTCGGTAAGCCGGTTCTGCACCACGAAACGCGCCATCGCGCCNCGGGCTTTCTTGGCGTAAAAGCTGACAATCTTGGGCCCTTTGCCGTCCGATTTATCTTCCATGAACTGTGGTGTCACAACCGTCGGCACCAGCGCCTTAAGGTNGACAGCGCCGAAATATTCCTGGCTGGCACAATTCACCAANACCTTGCNGTTGGTCTNTTCCGCCTGTTCNTTCAACGCTTCGGACANGCGCGCGCCCCAATAGTCGTAGAGCGATTTGCCCTGCGGCGTTTTCAATCGGCTGCCCATCTCAAGCCGGTACGCCTGAATGGCGTCCAAGGGTCGCAGCACACCATAAAGCCCCGACAGAATGCGCAGGTGATCTTGGGCATAGTNCAGTTCATCAGGGTCCAGGCTGGTCGCTTCCAGCCCCTGATAGGTGTCACCAGCAAAGGCAAAGGCAGCGGGGCGCACAACATCGGGGGACGGATTTTCCTCGAACGCGGTGAAACGGTCGCGGTTCAGCTTGGCCAGTTTCTCGCTCAGGTGCATCAATGATTGCANATCACCAACGCTCAGCTCGCGGGCCACCTTGACCAAGGCGACCGCATCNTCCTGCAGGTCGGGCGTCGTCATATCGACGTCGCGCGGGGTCCAGTCCATTTTCTTGGCGGGAGAGATAACGGTCAGCATGGATTTTCCTTTTTTGGTCGCAGCAAGAGCTAGCCCGCTTGTTGCAAAACGTCCAGAAATGCGGGGCCAAACCTTTCGGTGCGTTTCTCGCCCAAAATGCGTTCGATGGCATCAAGGTTCGGCGCGTGCAGCTGCGCCACTTTTGCCAGCAGCGAGGTCGAGCAGCTCAACGGNTTTTCGCCCCCATCTGCCCCACGAGACAAGGTNGTTTGCACTTCGCGCANTTGATCGAACACCGANCCTGCCGCGCGTCCNGCCAGCTTGCGCCGCGTCGGGTGCATCTCGGCGGCGGCCCCGTTGATCACCTCTAGAAACGCATCGCCAAAATTCTCGAGCTTTTTGGCCCNCACCCCGCCGATACGNGCCATGGCGTCCAGTGTATCCGGGCGTTTCTCGGCCATCTCGATCAGGGTGCGGTCGTTAAAGATGATATAGGCGGGCACTTTGGCGGCTTCTGCCAACCCGCGTCGCTTCGCCTTGAGCGCAGAGAGCAGCGGCGCGTCCTCGTCGCTGACCATCGCCNTGACCGCAGGACGGCGCTGCGATGCGGCGGCGCGNATACTGTCCCGNCGCAGAGAGATCGACGCCTCACCGCGCAGGATTGGCAATGCGGCATCGGTCATGCGCAGCGCACCGTGACGTGCGGCATCGGGGCGCACCAGATCGTGCCCCATCATTTGCCGGAACACCGCCTGCCATTCGCGTTTGTCATATTCCTTGCCCACGCCATAGGTCGGTAAATCGCTGTGCCCGCGTTCACGGATTTTATCGGTTTCATTGCCCANCAGGATNTCGATCAGATGNCCTGCGCCAAACCATTCCTCGGTGCGCAGCATCGCCGACAGCGCCTTGCGCACGGCGGTGGTCCCGTCAAACACATCGACAGGCGTATCACAAAGGTCGCAATTACCACAGGTGACATCGGTTTCGTCAAAGTATTTCAACAGGTTCGCACGGCGACACGCCAATGCTTCGGCCAGCCCCANCAGCGCGTTCAGCCGTGCATGNTCNGCGGCGCGCCGTTCGGGCGGAGCGAGCCCTTCGTCGATCTGGCTGCGGCGCAATCGGATATCATCGGGGCCGAACAACGTCAGCGTCTCGGCCGGCGCACCGTCGCGACCCGCCCGCCCGATTTCTTGGTAGTAGGCTTCGATGGATTTGGGCAGATCGGCGTGGGCCACCCAGCGGATATCCGGCTTGTCGATGCCCATGCCAAAGGCCACTGTCGCCACCACAATCAGCCCGTCTTCCTGCTGGAAACGGCGTTCGGCGGTGCGGCGGTCGTCCGCCTCCATCCCACCATGATAATGCAGCGCCAGGTGCCCGTCGTCGCGCAACGCTTTGGCCAGCCCTTCGGTCTTGGCCCGCGTTCCGCAATAGACGATGCCCGACTGCCCCCTACGCCCTGACGCAAAGTTCAGTATCTGCGCGCGCGGCCCGTTTTTGGCCGCAAAGGCCAGATGAATATTGGGCCGGTCGAACCCGCGCAGGAAGGCGCGCGGGGGGACACCGTCGAATAGTTTCTGAACGATCTCGGCTTGGGTTTCCGTGTCCGCCGTTGCGGTGAACGCGGCCAGCGGAACGTCAAGCGTACGACGCAATTCGCCGATGCGCAGGTAATCGGGGCGGAAATCATGGCCCCACTGGCTGACGCAATGCGCCTCGTCCACGGCGATCAGCGATACGCCAACCCGTTTGAGCATGCCCGTAACCGACCCGGCAGCGAGCCGTTCTGGGGCCATATAGAGCAGCTTGAGCGTCCCGGCCTCAAGCCCTTCCCACACGGCATCGGTTTCCTCGGGCGTATTGCCAGAGGTCAGCGCCCCCGCCCCGACGCCAAGCTCTTGCAGCGCGCGGACCTGATCGCGCATCAGGGCAATCAACGGCGATATCACCACCGTCACCCCGTCGCGCAAAAGTGCAGGCATTTGGAAACAAAGAGATTTACCACCACCCGTGGGCATGATGGCCAATGTGTTTTCGCCGGCGGTAACGGCCTCTACGATCTCTTGTTGGCCGGGGCGGAACCCGTCAAATCCAAAGACATCACGAAGTAGCGTGGCAGCGCCTGACATGAAAAACCCAACTGTATCTAACCTGCAGTTTGCAGAATCTCATAGTCGCGGGCGGGGAACAATCCCTGCCCGTGCGTCCGGCGGGGTCTTTGCCCCAGCAGCCGCCCGATCAGTAGAACAGCGCGGCGTTGTTGATCAGCAGGATACGCAGAACGGCAACGGCGATCAGAACGACCAGCGGTGCCAGATCAAGCCCGCCCATTTGCGGCAGAAAGCTGCGGACCCGCCCGTAAACAGGCTCCAACAAGCGATTCAGCCCATCCCAAACTTGCGCCACCAAAGGTTGACGAAGATTTAAAACCTGAAAATTAATCAGCCAGCTCATGATGACATGTGCGATGATGATGAACCAAACGATGTTCAGCAGAAGCATCAGGATCTGAAACAGGGATGTCATAAGGGGGCCTTTCGTTGCACAGCGCGAAAGTAGGTGCGCTGGCATCAAAGAACAAGAGCGGCAGCGCGTTGGCACGCCGCTCTTGGTAAAATCGCATCACATCACGCTTGCATCGCGTTGATGACGACAGAAAAATCCAGACTATCGACCTGAAGCATGGACCAATCGGCGAAATGCCGTGTCTCGATCGGCTTTTCATCGAGGATTTTGAAGCCGCTGTGACGACTGTCTTTCTGGATGTTTTCGATCAACTGGCGGATGGCGGCTTCTTCGCCCTCAAGCACCTGACAAAAGTTGCGTCCGTTGTAGGCCAAGGCACCGGTGACACCGTGTTTTTCATTCTCGCGCACAGCGACGGTAAATATGTCGGCAACATCCGTCTTAGAGACCGAAGGAACTGCGGTGCTGAAGTACAAAAGCCGGATCATCGACATACGGAGCCTCGTAAAATTATCCAAAACATTCTTAACGTTGGCACCCTGTGTAGGCAAAAAGGATTTGAAAAGCGACCCTTTTGAGATGTCTTATGACATACTTATGGGAAATTCACGCTAGCGTTGCGCCCAACACCGCTCTTGCGCCGCGTAGGGCTGCTGCACTACCGTCCGTCAAAACAGGAGAAAGCAGTCATGGCAGCCACGTCAGCGCGCAAGAAAATCTGGGGCTGGTATTTCTTTGACTGGGCCAGCCAACCCTATAACACGCTTCTTCTGACGTTTATTTTCGGCCCCTACTTCGCGCAAACAGCAACGGCAAATCTTGTGGATAGCGGCATGGCGCTGGATGCGGCCAAGGCGCAGGCACAGGCCTATTGGGGCTACGGGCTGACGGTTGCGGGGATCATGATCGCGATACTGGCCCCGACCCTTGGGGCGGTTGCTGATTCATCGGGCAAACGGATGCCGTGGATCTGGCTGTTTTCGGGGCTTTATGTGGTGGGATCAGGCGCGCTGTGGTGGACCGCGCCGCAAGATTTCTCGGTCCTGTGGGCGCTCTTCTTCTTTGGCATTGGCCTGATCGGGATGGAATTCGCGACAATTTTCACCAACTCCTATCTACCAGAGCTGCACCCCGACCCGGGAGAGCGCGGGCGGCTGTCGGGATCAGGCTGGGCTTTTGGCTATGTCGGCGGTGTTGTGGCGCTGATCGTGATGATCGCGCTGTTTCAGGCGGGTAGCAACGGGCGCACGATGGCGGGGCTGAGCCCGCTCTTCGGGCTGGACCCCGCGACCAAAGCCGATACGCGCATCGTCGGGCCGCTGACCGCGATCTGGTACGCGATCTTTATGATCCCCTTCTTTCTGTATGTGCGCGATACGCCGGTGACCGGCGCGGCGCGTTACCGCGTGGGGCAAGGGCTTTCTGACCTGTGGGTTACGCTGAAGAACCTACCGCGTCACCCGTCGCTGCTGGCCTATTTGGGGTCATCCATGTTTTACCGCGATGCGCTTAACGGAATGTACACATTCGGCGGGATATACGCGCTTGGCGTATTGAACTGGAGCATTATTGATATCGGCGTCTTCGGGATACTTGCCGCGATTTCAGGCGCGGTGTTCTGCTGGGTGGGCGGGCGTGTGGATCGTGCGATCGGGCCGATGCCTGTGATCGTAACATGCTGTCTGATCCTGATTGCAATGGCCGTGCTGATCATCTCGCTGACGCCCAACTCGATTATGGGCATCACGCTGGCCGAAGGTTCCTCCGCGCCCGACATCGCCTTTTACATCGCCGGTGCGTTGATCGGTGCGGCGGGCGGGGCGCTGCAGGCATCGTCGCGCAATATGCTGACCCGTCAGGGCAACCCCGACCGCATGACAGAGGCGTTTGGCCTTTACGCGCTGTCGGGCAAAGCGACCTCGTTTCTGGCCCCTGCCCTGATCGCCATCGCAAGCGACGTATCCGGCAGCCAGCGGATCGGGATCGCCCCTGTAGTAGGGCTGTTCATCATCGGCCTGGTTCTGTTAGTCTGGGTGAAACCGAACGGAGATTTCGCGAAATGATCCTGACACGAATCCTCACATGTACCGCGCTGGCCCTTACGCTGGCGGCTTGCGGCGGGTCACCGTCCAAGCCGAATGCGGAAGCGTCCAAAATCCTGCCGACCATCGGGTCGTCGGGGGGCGCGCGCAGCAACATTCAGGCCAAGAAGCTTTTTGGCGCGAAAGCCGACGGGTCACGGCAGTCTTCCGCCGCTTACGGCAGCTATTCAAAGGGCTGTGTCGCGGGGGCACAACAACTGGCGGAAACGGGGCCGACCTGGCAAGCGATGCGCCTGTCGCGCAACCGCAACTGGGGCCACCCAGAGATGATCGATTACATTAAAACGCTCAGCGCGAAGGCCGCGCAGCAACCCGGATGGGAAGGGCTGTATGTCGGCGATATCAGCCAGCCCCGTGGCGGCCCGATGCTGACAGGGCACGCCAGCCACCAGATGGGTCTGGACGCCGATTTCTGGATGCTTCCGCCCAAGTCGCTGTCGCTCAGCCGGGCAGAGCGTGAAAGTATTTCGTCTATTTCCATGCGGCGCACACGTGGAGCCTATGTGAACAGCAGTTGGACGCCGCAGCACCATCAGGTGCTCAAGGCCGCGGCATCTGATCCCCGCGTGGCGCGCATCTTTGTTTTCCCCGGGGCCAAGGTGCAGATGTGTGCCGATGAAAAGGGCGACCGCAGCTGGCTGCGCAAAATCCGCCCTTGGTACGGGCACCACTATCATTTCCACGTCCGGCTGAGCTGCCCCAAAGGGGCGACTGGCTGCGTCAACCAGGATCCGCCCCCTGCGGGCGACGGCTGCGCCGATGCGCGTCAGTGGCAGGCGAATATCCTGAACCCGCCCCCACCAAACCCCAATGCGCCCAAGCGCAAGCCAAAGCGCGAACTGCTGCTTGCTGACCTGCCAGCGCAATGCCAATCCGTGCTGGATTCGAACTAAGCTTGCTACAGATCCTTTTTGCCCTCGGCTTTGCCTCCGCTGCTTTTGCGGCGGGTGCAAATGGCCCTATCGCGCAGCATCAACAGTTGACGTGGGAGCATGACGCCCCCTGGTTCGGTGGCCTGTCCGGTGTCGAGATGCGCGCGGATGGCAAACAGCTTACCGCGATCAGCGACCGCGGGCGGATTATCGTGGCCGACCTGTCGCGCGACGCGCTTGGCACGCTGACGGGGATGGAGATCATCCATTCCGTCGCGCTGCGCGATAAGAACGGCGCGGTGATGGACAAACCCGAGGCCGACGCCGAAGGTCTGGCGATTGCGCCGGATGGCAGCATCTTTATCAGCTACGAGGGCGATCATCGCATCGCGCGTACCAACCTTGCCGANGGCACCCCNTTGCAGTTCATCGCCCCGCCCGAGGGCGCANTGCTGCGCGACAACGCCGGGTTTGAAGCTTTGGCGGTTGATGCAACGGGNGCGCTTTATGCCTTGCCCGAGGATAACCGNGGCGATCAGATCNCGCTGTACAAATACCAAGACGGCACGTGGCGCATCGCGNCCTACCTCGAAAATGACAGCCCCTTTGTCCCCGTGGGTGCGGATTTCGACGACGAAGGTCGGTTGTACCTGCTTGAGCGTACGGTCACCCCGCTGGGGTTTCGCACNCGCCTGCGGCGGATCGAACTCTCNGGGGNTCAGGCCAGCGCGGTGACGCTGCTGCAAACCCTGCCCGCGCGATATGACAATCTAGAGGCGCTGACCGTTTGGCGCGACGCCATCGGGCGCACGCGGGTGATGATGATATCGGACGATAACTTCCTCTCCGTGCAGGAAACCCAGGTGATCGAGCTGACGATTACGCAATAGCTTGCGCGGGTGCCCCGCCTTCCCTACAACGCATGACGTCTGCGATCCCCGCAGGCCAAGTCGCCGCACCCTTGCAAAAAACGGTTTCAAATATGACACGCACCTACCTTCCCGGCATTCTTGCCATGGCTGCCATCGTTGTGGCCTCCAACATTCTTGTTCAGTTCCTCTTTGGCCAATGGCTGACCTGGGGCGCGTTCACCTATCCGCTGGCGTTTCTGGTCACCGATGTGATGAACCGCGTCTACGGCAAGGACGCCGCGCGCCGTGTCGTGCTGGTAGGCTTTGTCGTCGGGCTGGTCTGTTCGCTGATCGGGACACAGATCATGGGCGAATTCGGGCCGCTGGTGACCCTNCGCATCGCGATCGGGTCCGGTGTGGCATTCCTNGTGGCGCAATTGGTCGATGTCGCGATCTTCTCTGCGCTGCGCGATGGCACGTGGTGGCGTGCGCCTTTGGCCAGCACGCTGGTCAGCAGCACGCTTGATACGNTGCTGTTTTTCTCGATCTCATTTTCTGGTGCCCTGTCGTTCCTGCATCCTGCAACCGATGTGTCCTGGGCGGCCGAAATGTTGCCATTGCTCGGCAGCGGCCCGCTCGCGCCGCTTTGGGTATCGCTGGCCGTTGCAGACTGGTCTGTGAAACTCGGGATTGCGCTGATTGCNCTGATCCCCTTCCGCATCATCACTGCACAACTTTTGACCCGCAGTTGATAGGCACCCTTTTGTGAACCGTGACGGGTGCAGAAAACGTTTTGCGTTTTCAGATTACTGTGCCAGTCTTCAAGTGAGTTCAACAAATGTAAAGGAGGTGATCCAGTGTCAAGAACGGTATTGGAGCGAGGTGTCGGAACAGCTTGGGAGGTATCCCGTTAGGGCAGCCCCTGACGGTTGAAACAACCCGGNTGGATCGCCGATCTAACCGATNCCACCTCCTTAAACCATTCGATTGGGCCGCTCCGCACCGGGGCGGCCCTTTTCGTATCTGGGCGTTNCCCTTTCCCTTGGGTCTGCGCGATGCGATAGTCGCNATGAAGGAGNGTTTGATGCTGCGGATCACGGACGAGATTGCCATTCAGGACTGGGAGCTGACGGAAAGCTTCATGCGTGCCTCCGGGCCCGGCGGTCAGAATGTGAACAAGGTCTCAAGCGCCGTGGAACTGCGGTTCGAGGCCGCGACCTCCCCTTCTATTCCGACGCCGGTCAAAAACCGTCTGCGCAGACTGGCGGGCCGTCGTTGGACGACCGAGGGCGCGTTGGTGCTGCAATGTGACGAAACCCGAAGTCAGGTCCGCAACCGCGAGATTATCCGCGAGCGCCTGAAGGAACTGATCACCGCCGCGTTGAAGCCGCCCAAAAAGCGTATCCCGACACGCCCCACGCTCGGTTCGAAGAAACGCCGGCTGAAGGCGAAAAAGACGCGGGGCGAGGTGAAGGCGNTGCGCGGGCNGGTNGATCCGCCGGAATAGCCTGCCGCGGGGCCTGCCCTGCGCCGCCGTTCCATCACTTCTATAGCAGCCCCCCTATCTCGCCGTTTTTTGCCTGTATGCGCCCCCGATCGGCAAATCGCCGCCAGAGGGACGAATCCGCGCCGGAACGGATCGCCGCGGCCCCGTGTTCCCCTCGCAGACATACAAGCGATGTCTGGTAGTAAATCTAAGGAGAACTCAGATGAAACTTACGACCACAACACTGATCGCGACCCTGATGGCCACCGGCGTTTCCACCGCAGCGATGGCGCAAACCTCTGTTGATGGTGCCGTTGGCGGCGCAGCAGACGTAGGCTCGGGCATCAGCGCTGACGTTGGCGCATCCGGTTCACTATCCACCGATTCCACACTAAATCAAGCCAAGGGTGCCGTGACCGACGCCGGCGACACCGCGCAGGAAAACTATGGTCAGTTGATCCAGGAACTGCGCGCCGGTGCCGAAACCGACACGCAGACCCAAGCAGAAATTGACGCGTTCGATGCCGACGCCAAGCTGGACGTCGTAACCGTGTCGGAGCTGAAGGCATCCAAACAGGGGACCACAACCGCGCTGGACGACGCGCTGGACGCACAGGCCGAGGCCGTTGATGACATGCGCGCCTCTGTTGACGCCAATGCCGACCTGAGCGCAGAGCTGGAAGCCGAAGGCTTCACCTCGGAAGAGGTCGTGGCCGTGCGCGGTAACGGTATGGGCGGTCTGACCCTGATCGTCGACGACCGCGGCTAAGCGATTTGCAGTTATGCCCCGCACCCCACGCAGGCGGCATAAAGCAGAGGGGCCGGTGGGAAACCACTGGCCCCTTTTGCCGTCGGATCAGACGATAACTTTCTGAGCCGCCTGATCGCCGACGCCAAAGACACGTTTGTAACGGTCGATCTCTGACTGCGGGCCCATTGCTTTGTTAGGGTTATCCGACAGTTTCACCGTCGGGCTGCCGTTCGCCTTGACCGCTTTGCACACCAACGAAAACGGGGCGAGCGCGTCGTCAGGCACCAGCCCGCGGAAATCATTTGTCAGCAAGGTGCCCCACCCAAAGGAGGCTTTGACCTTGCCCGCGAACTGTTGATGCAGTTCCTTGATCTTGGCGACATCCAGACCGTCGCTGAAAATAACCCGCTTTTCACTGGGGTCTTCACCGCGGGACTTCCACCAGTCGATCGCGGTCTGTGCCGCCACCGCCGGATCACCACTGTCGACGCGGATGCCGGTCCAGCCCGCCAGCCAGTCGGGCGCGTTATCCAGAAAGCCTTTCGTGCCGTAAGTATCAGGCAGAATGATACGCAGGTTGCCTTCGTGTTCATCGTGCCAGTCTTGCAGAACGTCATAGGGCGCTTGCGCAAGTGCGGCGTCGTCCTTGGCCAATGCGGCATAGACCATCGGCAGTTCATGCGCGTTGGTGCCGATCGCCTCTACCTCTCGGCTCATGGCGATTTTGCAGTTTGACGTACCGGTAAAGGCGTCGCCCAGGCCTTCCTGCATGGCCTGCACACACCAATCCTGCCACAGGAACGAATGGCGGCGACGGGTGCCGAAATCGGCGATGGACAGATCGGGGATTTCCCGCAGGGCTTCGATCTTTTCCCAGACACGGGTCATGCCGCGCGCATAGAGCACCTGCAGTTCGAACCGGCCCATACGGTCCAGCACGGCGCGGCTGCGCAGCTCCATCAAGACGGCGAGGGCGGGGATCTCCCACAGCATGACTTCGGGCCACGACCCTTCGAATGTCAGCTCGTATTGGTCGCCCTTACGCTCAAGATGATAGGGCGGCAGGCGCAGNCCCTCGAACCACTCCATGAAGTCGGGGCGGAACATCTGACGCTTGCCGTAAAAAGTATTCCCACGCAGCCAAGTGCTTTCCCCGCGGCTGAGTGACAGCGACCGGATGTGATCAAGCTGTTCGCGCAGCTCGCCTTCGTCAATGAGATCGGCCAGCGGGATATGCTTGGAACGGTTGATCAGGCTGAATGTGACCTGTGTTTCCGGCTTGTTGCGAAAAACCGACTGGCACATCAACAGCTTATAGAAATCCGTATCGATCAGGGACCGCACGATAGGGTCGATCTTCCACTTGTGGTTCCAGACGCGGCTTGCAATGTCGACCATGTTCAAAGCTCCCTTAGGCGGTGTGTTTGTGGCCCATCCATCTTGTACGGGCAAGGGAATTGCCGCTGACACAGTGCAAAACCTGTGGTAATCCACCGACTTAACCCCCTAAGGAGCGCTGCTAGATGCTGGAATGGCCCAATCTCTTGCGAGAGTTGATTACCTTGTTTGTCGTGATCGACCCTATTGGCAGCCTTCCCGTCTTTCTTTTCGCGACAGCCAACGTCCCGCAACACCTGCACAAAAGCTTTGCGATGCGGGCCGTACTGGTGGCCGGTCTGGTCTTGCTTGGGTTCCTCGTNGGCGGGCAATATCTGCTTGAGAACCTTGGGCTGCGGCTAGGGTCGTTTCAGGTCGCGGGCGGGATTATCCTGTTNCTNTTCGCGCTCAGNATGATNTTCGGCGACCCGAAACCGACACAGGAAATCGAGGCGGCAGAGCGGGATCATCTCGCCGGTGCGGTCTTTCCGCTCGCCATGCCGTCTATCGCCTCTCCGGGGGCGATGCTGGCGATTGTAATCCTGACGGACAACCACACCAACCAGATATCAGACCAGCTGGTCACGGCGGGCCTGCTGGTNGTCGTGCTGCTGTTCACGCTTGTGCTTTTGTTGCTCGCAGGGCGGATCGGTCACCTGATGGGGACCACGGGCGCCAGCGTGATCAGCCGCGTCATGGGGATCATTCTGGCGACCGTCGCGGTGGATGCCACGCTTNGCGGGCTGGATGCGCTGGATATCCTCAACATCGCCCCCGTCGAAGACGCCCCGCTTAGCGCAGAGTAACCCCCGCCGTCGTCATCGCCTCGCGCGCGGCAGAAAGCGACCCGTCCANATCGATCGCACGACACAGGTCCAAACGGACCTCGACATCAAAGCCCAGCTTCGCCGCGTCCACGGCGGAAAAGTTGACGCAGAAATCAAGCGCCAGCCCGACCATCGTCAGCGTGGTNATGCCNCGTGTCCGCAAATACCCTTCAAGNCCGGTAGGCGTCTTCTGGTCATTTTCGAAGAANGCAGAATAGCTGTCGATGGCGGGGTTNTACCCTTTACGAATGATCATGTCGGCACGGGTTTGATCCAGCCGCGGGTGGAACGCGGCCCCGTTGCTGCCTTGGACACAATGATCCGGCCACAGCACCTGCGCGCCATAGGGCATCTGCGTCACCTCGAACGGTGCCTTATCCGCATGGGACGACGCAAAGGAGGAATGGCCCGCCGGATGCCAGTCCTGCGTTAGAACCACCGCATCCACCTGCCCCATCAGCGCGTTGATCCCGTCGACGATNGCGTCGCCGTCTGTCACCGCAAGNGCTCCGCCGGGGCAGAAATCATTTTGCACATCAATCACGATCAGGGCNTGGGTCATATCGGGTTCCTCATAGGCCAGCTTGTGCCANGGGACATAGCACGGCGGGTGCGGCACGGCACCCCCTTGCCTGAACCGCCGCATGGGCGTATCTCAGCGCGCATGTATACCATTGCCGCCCTCTATCATTTCAGCCGTTTTGACGCGCCTGACGCCCTGCGCCCGCCGTTGATTGCGCTTTGTGCGCAACATGACGTCAAAGGCACGCTGCTTGTCGCNGCCGAAGGCATCAACGGCACCATCGCCGGNCCCCGTGCGGGGATAGACGCGGTCATCGCGCATATCCGTGCCCTGCCCGGCTGNACCGATCTTGAGTGGAAGGAAAGCACCGCCACNACGCCGCCCTTCGGCAANATGAAGGTCCGCCTGAAGCGCGAGATCGTGACCATGGGTCAGCNCGATGTCGATCCGCTGGCCAAGGTTGGGCATTACGTCGATCCCGCCGACTGGAACGATCTGATCGGCCGCGACGATGTTGCCGTGATCGACACGCGCAATGATTATGAGGTCGCGATCGGCACCTTCGACGGGGCCATCGACCCGGAAACCCAGAGCTTTGGCGAATTCCCCGCCTGGTGGGAGGCGAATAAGGACCGGTTCCACAACAAGAAAATCGCGATGTTCTGCACCGGCGGTATCCGGTGTGAGAAATCGACGAACTACCTGATCGGCCAAGGGGTGGAGGACGTGTTCCACCTCAAGGGGGGCATCCTCAAGTACCTTGAAGACGTCCCCGAAGAGCAAAGCAGCTGGAAAGGCGATTGCTTTGTCTTTGATAACCGGGTCAGCGTTGGTCACGGATTGAAAGAAGGGCCGCATATGCTGTGCCACGGCTGCCGTCGCCCGATCCTGCCCGAAGATACCGCAAAGCCCGGATACGAGGCCGGCGTCAGCTGCCCGCAGTGCGTCGGCGAAACCTCTGACGCGGATAAGGCGCGGTTCCGTGAGCGCCAGCGGCAGATGACGCTTGCCAAAGCACGCGGCGAAACCCACCGCAGCTGATCACGCTGTCGGCCCGCCCTGTTCCAAGCGCGGGCCTGTGGCGCAGGTTAAGCCCCGAACCCTTCGCGCCCGATAGAGACATAGGCCGAGAAACCGGCGCGTTTGGCATCTTTCGGGCTGTAGATATTGCGCAGATCTGCCATCGCAGGGGTCGCCATGCGCTTGGCCATCCGCTTGAGGTCCAGCGCGCGGAATTCGTTCCACTCCGTCAGAATGACCAGCGCATCCGCATTTTGCGCGGCCTTATAGGCATCCTCCAGCCACGACACGCCCGGCAGCAAGGCTTCGCCCTCGCGTTTGCCCTGCGGATCAACCACACGCACCTTGGCCCCGTTGCCCACCAGCGATGGCACAATCGTCAAGCTGGGAGAGTCGCGCATATCGTCGGTGTTGGGCTTGAACGTTACCCCCAGCACCGCGATGGTCTTGCCGTTTACCGACCCGCCACAGATGTCGACCACCTTGTCGATCATCCGGCGTTTGACCTCGTCGTTCACCTTGATCACGGTTTCGGTCAACTGCATCGGCACCGAATGATCCTGCCCCATCCGCGCCAAGGCCTGCGTGTCTTTCGGGAAGCAGCTACCGCCATAGCCCGGGCCCGCATGCAGAAACTTGGACCCGATCCGGTTATCCAGCCCCATGCCTTTCGACACCATTTTCACATCCGCACCAGTGCGTTCACACAGCGCCGCGATTTCATTGATAAAGGTAATCTTGGTCGCCAAAAACGCGTTGGCGGCGTATTTGATCATCTCTGCGCTTTCCAGATCCGTCGACATGATCGAAAACTCGCGCAGCGAGAGCGGGCGGTAGATGTCCTTCATCACCTGTTCGGCGCGTTCATTCTGCGTGCCTACAACCACGCGGTCGGGGCGCATAAAGTCGTCAATCGCGGCCCCTTCACGCAGGAATTCCGGGTTCGAGGCAACGTCGAATTCGGCCTTAGGATTGGCTTTAGCGACGACCTGTTTGACCTGACGGTTGGTGCCCACAGGCACAGTCGATTTGGTGACGATCACCGCATACCCCGTCAGGACAGAGGCGATCTCTTCTGCGGCGGCCATGACATAGGTCAGATCCGCATGGCCATCCCCGCGCCGGGTCGGTGTCCCAACCGCGATAAACACGGCATCCGCACCATCCACTGCACTGGCAAGGTCCCCTGTGAAAGACAGACGACCCGCTGCAACGTTCTTGGCCATCAAATCATCAAGGCCGGGTTCGTAGATCGGGACGATGCCCTTTTCCAACTTCTCGATTTTAGACGGGTCTTTGTCGACACAGACAACTTCATGTCCGAAATCCGAGAAACAAACACCCGAGACCAAACCGACATAGCCGGTGCCAATCATCGCAATCTTCATGAAACTTTATCCTAAATCAATTTGACAGTCAGCAAGCCAAGCCAGCCGGTGCACCCACATCTAGTGATCTGACAGCGCAAAACCAAGATAGGCAAATGGCATCAGAAGCCGACGCAAGCGCCCCAGTTCGAACTTTCGCAGCCGCTTTTGCATAACCTTAGGGTAGGGCCGGTCGATGGGTTTGCCCATCACCAGATCCGCGACCANCCCGCCCGAATAGCTGCCCATTGCAACACCATTCCCATGATAACAAAGACTTGCATAGACGGCACCGGGGTCAGGGAGCTTGCCGACAAAGGGCATTTGCGCGCGCGACAGACATACCATACCCGACCATTGGTAGGGTGTCTCAACGTCTTTCCACGCCGGGAAAAACTTTTCAAAATCGCGGCGCACACGCGCAATGGCGCGCGCCTCTGCCGCTTTGCCCGTCACCAAACCGCCGCGCATGCCGAACAACATCCGGCGGTCCGGCATCAGCCTGAAATAATGCAGCAAATTGCGCGTATCTGCGGACATATAATCGCTCTTCCACCCAGCGGCATCAAGCTCTGCCTCGGTCAGGGGGCGGGTCACAAGGACCGTCGACTGCGTGGGCATATAGCGCGCAGACAGCCCCGGCACCAAATCTTCCGACGAATACCCGTTCGTAGCGACAATCACCTTCTGTGCAAGCACCCTGCCCTTGGGCGTTCGAACGTCGTGACCCTGCGCCGCCTGCCGCACCTCGAGCGCAGGCGTACCATGGTAAATGACCGCACCCGCCTTTTCCGCCGCCGCAGCAAGGCCGGTCACGTATTTCCGCGGNTTCAGCGCAAAGCCCGCCGGAATATGCAGCGCCCCGTGGAACGGCCCTGAAAGCCCATGCGCCGCGAAATCCGCGGGATCAATAAGCCGCGCCTCCAGCCCGTAGTTTTCTCGCACCTCGCGGGCGCGCGTGCGAAAATCGTCCATATCCTTGGGCCGATGCGCCAGCTCGATCTCCCCGTCGGAGTGGCGGTCAACCTCGATCCCATGCCGCGTGATCAACGCGTCAACAAAGTTGATCGCCGCCAGCTCAGCCGCGCGAAAGCGCAACCGATCCTCGCGCCCCGCAAGCTTGTCCAGCGCGGCATCACTTAGCCGTCCGCCCCCAAGGCAGCAAAAGCCCCCGTTGCGGCCCGACGCGCCCCAGCCGACGTATCGGTTTTCCAGCACGACCGCAGAATATCCAGCCTCCGCAAGGCGCAACGCGGCAGAGAGCCCTGTAAAGCCGCCCCCCACAATCGCCACGTCACAGGGTACGTCACCTTCCAACACAGACCTGTCGGTAGCGGCGCAGGTTTGATCCCACCAACAATCTTCCCTAGGCGCATCTGTATAGGCAAAATCGTCAAAAATTCGTTCCATGCCGCCGCTCTTTCATGCCACGGCGCGTTCCGCCGCCTGCACATCGCGTTGCGCCTTGATCGCCTTGCGCTTCGACATCAGTGACGCCGTGATAACCCCGAAAGTCACGATACCGATCATGATGGTGGATAATGCGTTAATCTCGGGCGAGACGCCAAGACGCACCGCGCTCCAGATCTTGATCGGCAGGGTTGTGGAGGACGGGCCCGTGGTAAACGAAGCGATAACAAGGTCGTCCAGCGAGAGCGTAAACGCCAACAGCCACCCCGAAATGACAGCCGGCGCAATGATCGGCAAGGTCACCAAACGGAAGGCGTCGAAAGGCGAACACCCAAGGTCCAGCGCCGCTTCCTCCAGCGATCGGTCAAAAGTCACCAGCCGCGATGACACGACCACTGACACGTAGCACATCGAAAAGGTCGTGTGTGCCAGCACGATGGTCAGCGTCCCCCGGTCCAGCCCGATCCCGATAAACAGAAGCAACAGCGACAGGCCGGTAATCACCTCCGGCATGACCAGCGGCGCGTAGATCATACCCGAGAAGAGCGTACGCCCTGCAAACCGCCCCCCGCGCACAAGGATATATGCCGCCATCGTCCCCAACACCGTTGCCAGCGTAGAGGATGCCACCGCGACCTTCAGCGTTACCATAGCAGCATTCAGAAACGCCTCATTCTGAAGCAGCTCGCCGTACCATTTCGTCGAGAAACCGGCCCAGACAGTCACCAGTTTCGAACTGTTAAAACTGTAGATGACCAACAGGATCATCGGCAGATAAAGAAAAGCAAACCCGAGGGTGAGCGACGTAATATTGAACCAGCTTGCGCGTCTCATGACTCCACCTCGGCCTGACGTTGCTGGTTGCGTTGGAACAGAACGATTGGAACGATCAGTATCAGCAGCAGGATCACCGCCACCGCGCTCGCGACGGGCCAGTCGCGGTTGTTAAAGAACTCCTCGAACAAGACCTTGCCGATCATCAACGTCCCTGAACCGCCCAACAAAGACGGGATAACGAATTCGCCCAGCGCGGGGATAAAGACCAGGAAACACCCTGCAATGATCCCGTTGCGAGACAAAGGTATCGTGACCAACCAGAATGCCTTTAACCGTGAACATCCCAGATCTTCAGCGGCCTCGATCAAGGATTCGTCCAACCGATCCAGCGCGGCATAAATCGGTAGAATCATGAATGGCAGATAAGTGTAAACAATTCCTATATAGACCGCGGTCGTCGTGTTCATGATCGTCAAAGGCGTATCGATGATGCCCAACCACAGCAGGAATTGATTCAAAAGCCCCTCATTACTCAGAATACCGACCCATGCGTAAACGCGGATCAGGAAACTGGTCCAAAAGGGCAAGATCACCAGCATCATGAGGGTCGGACGCCATTCTTCGGGCGCGCGAGCCATGCCGTAGGCCATGGGGTAGCCCACCAAAACCGCTAAAACTGTAGATATTAACGCAATCTTCAAACTGCTTAGGTAAGCCTTCCAGTAGAGATCGTCCGACGCAAGAAAGGTAAAGTTTTCCAGATCGAATGCCGCGAACATCGCCCAGATCCCGTCCTTTGCCGTCGGGGAGTAAGGAGGAATCGACAAAGCCAGATCAGAGAGAGAAATTTTAAAAACAATGATGAAAGGAATGAGAAACAGCGCGAGCAACCAGGCATAGGGCACCGCGATAAGGAAAAAGCGACGCATATTCATCGCTCCAACAGGACGCCGGCGGTGGCGCTCCACGAAATCCAGACCTTATCCTCCCACGTGATCGTGCGGCGCGACAGCCGACGCGTGTTTGCGGTCTGCGCCTTGATCACTTGTCCACCCGCCAGCTGGACATGGTAGGTGCTGAGATTGCCAAGATATGCGATGTCCAGAACGGTGCCCTGAACAGCGTTCTTCATTTCTGTCGGCTTCTCGGTAGAAATGGCGATCTTTTCGGGTCGGATCGCAAGATGCGCTTCCTGCCCATCGCTAAAGGGGCGTTCTGATGCCGCAAGCAAGGGGGCCTCATTCGCGACCCAATCAAGGTGGTACATATTCTCGCCTGCGGGCTTCACCGTGCCAGAGATAATGTTCACGTCACCGATGAAGTCAGCGACGTAGACGGAATTAGGTGCTTCGTAGATACCTCCTGGCGTCGCGACCTGGATGATCTGCCCTTCGTCCATCACAGCCACGCGGCTCGCGACGGTCATCGCTTCCTCTTGGTCGTGGGTAACGATAACAAAGGTGGTCCCCGTGCTTTCCTGGATATCCATCAGTTCAAACTGGGTATCCTGACGCAGCTTTTTGTCCAGCGCGCCAAGCGGTTCGTCCAGTAGCAAAAGCTTCGGCGCTTTGGCGAGGGACCGCGCAAGCGCGACCCGTTGACGTTGCCCCCCCGAGATCTGGTGGGGTTTGCGTTTGGCAAATTTAGTAAGGCGCGTCAGCTTGAGCATCTCTTCAACGCGCGCGGCGATATCTGCCTTGGACATATCCCCTCGTTTCAACCCAAAGGCGATATTCTCCCAGACAGACAGATGTGGGAACAGGGCATAGGACTGAAACATCATGTTCACCGCCCGCTTGTTCGGCGGGATGCCCGCGATATTCTTACCCGCCAATTCGATCTTGCCCGCGCTTGGGTTTTCAAACCCGGCAAGCATGCGCATCATCGTTGTTTTACCGCAGCCCGAGGGCCCCAGCAGAGCAAAGAACTCGCTTTCATAAATACTCAAAGACAGATCATCGATCGCAACGAAATCGCCAAAACGCTTTGTCACATTCTCGAAGCGGATAAGCGGCTTTTCGTTCGGGTCATCCCACGGGGCGAAAACGGGTTGGCTCACTTTGATCTATCCTTTGCACAGCGTTTACCCCTCCGAATGGAAGGGTCCGGTTGATCGGGTCAAAACCGGTAAGGCTTTGACCCGATGCGATTTTAGATACCAGATTTGATCTTCGTCCACATACGCGTGACGACACGCTGTACCTTGGGTGAATATGAAGAAATGGTATACAGGTTTTCCAGCGTGGCTTCGTCTGGGTAAATCGCTGTGTCCCCGATTACGTCTTCGGCAAGGAACTCCTGGCTCGCCTTGTTGCCGTTCGCATAGTAGACGTAGTTCGACGCGGCGGCCATATTCTTTGCGTCCATCATGAAGTTCAAGAACTTATGTGCCCCATCCGGGTTTGGCGCATCCGCTGGAATAGCCATATTGTCGAACCACATCAGCGCCCCTTCTTTCGGCGCGTAATAGGCGATTTCGACACCGTTATCCGCCTCGGCCGCGCGGTCACGCGATTGCAGGATGTCACCCGACCAACCGAAGGCAACGCAGATATCACCGTTGGCCAGTGCGTTAATATACTCCGAGCTGTGGAACTTTTGAACGTGGGGGGCAACCGCCGTCAAAACAGGCTCTGCCTTCGCGATCACATCGGGGTCCTGGGTTTGGGGATCTTCGCCCAGAAACTTCAGCGCCGCGGGGATCATTTCTGTCGGAGCGTCAAGGAAATGCACGCCACATTCGGCCAGCTTTTCCATATTCTCGGGCTTGAATACGAGGTCAAGCGAATCGACAGGGGCATCTTCGCCCAGCACTTCCTTAACCTTGGTCATGTTCACGCCAAGCCCGGTGGTGCCCCACATATAGTTAACGGCATATTCATTACCGGGGTCGTATTTCGATACGCGGTCCTCGATCACGTCCCACATGTTGGTGATGTTCGGTAGCTTGTCTTTGTCGAGCTTCTGGAAAACCCCCGCCGTGATCTGGCGTTCAAGGAAGGTACCGGTCGGGACAACCACGTCATAGCCGGACCCGCCTGCAAGCATCTTGGTTTCAAGCACTTCGTTACTATCAAACACGTCATAGATCAGATCAATGCCGGTTTCTTTTTCAAATTTCCGCAACAGGTCTTCGTCGATGTAGTCGGACCAGTTATAGACCCGCACCTCTTCACCCAAGGCGCTGGTGGCGATCAATGCCGTTGCTGCGATTGAGCTGAGCAAGCTATATTTCATTGTCATCTCCCGTTGTGTAGGCTCAGTTGATCCGAACCTTTCGTCAATTTGATCAAGTTTTGCGTCATGCGACAAGATCATTTATAATTTTACGCAGGTGCATGCCGTGGTTCAAAATGTGGTTGAGTACAATTTAGGCAAATTTGATGAACGTAAATTCCACTGACCTTGCGTCGCAAAAGCCTTTGGAAAGCCCGGCCAAGGTGCCGGCCCATCAGCATGTCTATGAACGCGTGCGCAAGCTGATCCTGTTCGGCGATCTTGCCCCCGGTCAGGCGGTCACCATTCAAGGCCTTGCAGAAACCCTTGATGCGGGCATGACCCCGGTGCGCGAAGCGCTGCGACGTTTGATCGCCGAAGGCGCGCTGGTGCATCAGGGCAATCGGCGCGTATCGGTCCCTGTGCTGGACCTCGAAGGGGTTAACGAGCTGGAATTCATGCGAAAAACTCTTGAAGCAGAGCTTGCTCAACGTGCCACAAGCCGCATGTCAGAGACTGTTTTAAACGAGCTTGCACAGGTGGACGACGCGCTGAACCACGCGATTGATCGCGGGGATATCGGCGAATACCTGACCCAGAACTACCGCTTTCACACCATCGTCAACACCTGTGCCGAGGCCCCTATTCTGGCCGCCACCGTCGACCGTTTATGGCTGATGTTCGGCCCGTCGCTGCGCGTGGTCTGCGGTCGGTTTGGCACGTCGAACCTGCCGGATAAACATGCCGACTTGCTGGCAGCTTTTCGCGAAGGCGATGCGGCAAAGGCTGCGCAGGCCATGGCCGAGGATGTTTCTCAGGGCATGGTCCAGATTCGCGCCTCTCTTTGATTAAAATCTGATCGGCTGATAGCCGTTTATCATCACCACAGCAGAGCGATTCGATTGACTCTGCATAATTTGATCATATTCTGAGCCCAATCTTCCCTCCCCATTCCCAGAGGTGTTCTTTATGGCCCATATCACCAACCACATGCCCACCGCCGAGCTGCAAGCACTTGACGCCGCGCATCACATGCACCCGTTCACCACCAATGACGAACTTGCCGAGAAGGGCGCGCGGATTATCACCCGTGCCAAGGGCGTCTACCTGACCGACAGCGAGGGGAACGAGATCCT
>NZ_NHBI01000007.1:0-44894 GCF_002167505.1 Sulfitobacter sp. TMED3
TGGGAAGCGATTGACGAACCCGCCAAGCCAAAGGGTCGCGGCGGACGCGGTCGTGGTCGCGGTGGTCGCCCCGGTGGCGGTGGCGGCAACGGGGGCGGTGGCAATGGCGGCGGTGCGGGCAAACCCGCNGGTGCCGCGCGGCGTCGTCGCAAGCCAGCCGGGCAGCGCGCCGCATAAGCGCGCAGGTATCAATGCACGATCAAAAGGGGCACCGCCATCAGCGATGCCCCTTTTTGTTACCTCTCTCTAAAGCGCCATGATCCGCGCTTCCAAATGGCTCTAAATCCTCGCCCGAAGGGCGAAACCGGCGCCACCAGCCACCACGTGGCCGCTTAACCCTATTCCGCGGGGTCTGCTGCCGCCTGCCGGTTGACCCGCGCCAGAAGCAGCATCAACGCAAAGGCGAGTGTCGCCAGCGTCAGTACCGCGCCGATCAGCGGGGTGATCGTGCCGTTGAACATCAACCCGATGGGCGAGGCGAGCATGGCCGCCATCACCGTCGACACCGCCCCGATGACCGACGCCGCCATGCCGGCGATATGACCCAAAGGCTCCATCGCCAGCGCGTTGAGGTTGCCCATCACCAGCCCCACCTGAAAGAACAGTGACGCCTGCCACATCAGGAAAAAGACAAAGCCATAAGGCTCGGGCAGATCGCCCAGACCAAGACCCAGCATCAGGCCCGACAATACGATCTGCAGGCCAAGCGCCAGGATCACGATCCGCTGCATCCCCAGCCGCACGACCAACAGCGCGTTCAGCAGGCTCGACGTCCCCGAGATAAGCGCCGCGACGCCAAACCAGAAGGGGAAGCTCTCGGCGCGGTCATAGACTTGGTCGTAAATGGGTTGCACCAGCATCAGCGTCGAGAATAAGAACCCCATCACCAGCGTCTGCACCGTGATCGACAGACACACCATCGGGTTGCTGAAAATCTCTTTCACGGCGTTCCACAGCAGGCCGATCTGCAAAGGTCGACGCTTGGGCTTGGGCAGGGTTTCGGGCAGGCGGAGCATGGCCCAGACCACACAGGTTGCCGAGAAAACGATGAANGACAAGAATACGCCACGCCAATCGGACAGGGCGATGATCACAGCCCCCATTGCAGGGGCAAAGGCGGGCACCACGACAAAGATCATCATAACGAAAGACATGATCTTGGCCATCTGCCGGCCGGAATACAGATCGCGGATCACCGCAAGCGCNACGACCCGAGGGCCCGCNGCNCCCACGCCCTGAACGACCCGCGCGATCAGCATCACCTCAAGCGANTGGCTNANCCACGCCACCACAGCCCCCGAGATATAGATCGCAGACCCGAGGTAGATGATATTCTTGCGNCCGAAAGCATCCGACAGCGGCCCCGTGACAAAAGTGCCCATCCCCATCCCCAGAATAAAGGCGGTCACAATCAGCGGGACTTTGGTCATATCCAAAGGCGACAGCTCTGCGCCGATCTCGGGCAGGGCAGGCAGCATTGCATCGGTCGAGAACGCAATGATTGCAAACATCATCGCAATCAGCGCCACAAACTCGGGGCGGCTCATGTTGATGTCGGGGCGGTCGTCGGTCATCCATCGGCTCCATCGTGACGGTGGGCCGCAGGGCGCAGCCTATGGCTTTCATAAGGCTGCCTTACAGATAGTGCAATCGGCGTCGCGCCGTCAGCTGGCTTGGGCGCGCTGGCGCTGCACTGTCTCGCGGGCGGTCACCGGCAAACGCAATACCTGAACGATCTCGTCCAGTCCCGACACCGGCAGGGGAAGATGCGCGGGCAGGGCCAATACCGAGACGTTGTAATTCACGATATCGCTGCGCACCTGATCCCATGTCTCAAGCGGAATGACCCGCGAGACATAGCGGCACCGCTCCAGCACCGCACGGCGGGCGGCAAAGCCCAGATGCGCCGGACGCCCCGCACGCTGACTGAACTGTTCGCTCTGACAGCCGACGACCAGATCGCTGCCCATACGGGCCAGCTGCCGTAGCCAGTCGGCGTGACCGGTGTGGAATCCGTCGAACCCGCCATAGGTCAGGATCGTCCGCGTCATTGGAGTGGAGGGTGTGAAGCTGGACGGGCGCGCCGCCGGTGTCACCACCGTCGCCCGCCCGCGTCCCATGAAGGGAAAAGGGATATCGTATTTCATGCTGCCCGCTCGATCTGGATAGGGGTCTTTGCCCCTTTATCCGTTTGATTCTAGGCGGGTTTCAGCGCAAAGGCAAAGCCTTTCTGTCCCTGACTTTCAGATCGGGCGCGTGGCCTCAGCCTTCGTTGCGCAGCTCGGCCAGTACTTTCTTCCAAAGCTCGGGCGGCTGCGCGCCCGGCACTGCGTGACGCCCGCCCACGATAAAGGTCGGGACGGAGTTGATGCCCATCTCGCGGCTGTGCGCGTCGCGTTTGCGGATGTCTTCCATATCCTCATCTGTCGCCAATAGACGCGTCACGACAGATGCATCCATCTCGATCCCGTCGGCAATATCGGCGAGCACCTCGGCATCGCCAATATCGCGCGCATCAACAAAATAGGCTTTGAACAACGCCGATACCGCAGCGGTTTGGCGCCCTTCGATCCCGGCCCAATGGATCAACCGGTGGGCATTCAGCGTGTTGGGGGTGCGCTGCATCGCCTCGAAGTTGATCTTGAGACCGGCTTTCTCGGCATGTTCCACCACAGGGGCATAGGCCCGCACCGCACCTTCCTTGCCGCCGAATTTGCCTTCCAGATAGGCACGGCGGTCCATCCCTTCGGCAGGCATGTCGGGGTTAAGCTGGAACGGGTGCCATTCGATCGCGAAAGGGTGGTCCGGCTCGCTTTCCAGTGCGCGGTCCAGATGGGCCTTGCCGATATAGCACCAAGGGCAAATCGGGTCGGACATGATATCAAGCTTGATCGTCTGGGTCATCGTTGTGCCTCATAGGCTGCACGCAAGGACCGGCGCAGCAGTTTGCCATTCGCGCCCATCGGCAGCTCTGGCAGGTGGATGAAAAGGCGCGGCTGCTTGTAGCGCGCCATGTTGTCTTGTGCATAAAGTGCCAGCGCGGCCTCGTCCAGCGGGCTCTCGGCGGTATAGAAGGCCGCGATCACGGTCACGTCGGGTTTAACCTCGACCTCCGCCGCGCCGACAGCATGGATGCCGGGGAATTTGGCGAGGGTTTGTTCCACTTCGATCGGCGAGACGCGGAACCCGCCCGCGTTCATCATATCGTCATTGCGCCCCAGATAGGTGATCTGCCCATCCGTCCCCATGACACCCTGATCACCGGTCAGGAACCAGTCCCCCTGATATTTCCGGGCCGTTTGATCCGCCGCGCCAAGATAGCCGAGCATCAGCCCCGGGTCGCTCTTGTGGATCGCGATGGTGCCCTCTTGGCCGATCTCTACCGGGCCTTCCGTCTCGATCAACGCGATGCGCCGCCCGTCCTGGGGCTGGCCCAATGTGCCGGCCCGCGCCGGACGGTCGGGAGAGGCGGAGAGGAAGGTCGAACACTCCGACATACCGTAGGCTTCGAAGATCGGCGTGCCGCTGGCAGCCTCCCATGCGCGGGCAACGGCCGAGGGAAGCTTCTCCCCCGCGCTCAACCCGTGGCGCAGGCTTGGCACGTTGATCNGGTCGTGGTGTTTCAGGATNTGACGGTACACCCCCGGTGCGGCNGCAAAAAGGCTCGCCTCATGCCGCGCCATCANGGCAGGNANATCCGCAGGNGCCACGCCCGCAGCCGGGATCAAGGCGGTGGCACCGGCGGTCCAAGGGTCCATCAGGCCGGTCCCCAGCGTATAGGTCCAATTGAACGCGCCTGCATGCATGACGCGATCCTGGGTCTTCAGATCATACCAGCCCCGCACCATCATCTGCCGCGCCCAGATGGCGCGATGTGCGTGCATCACCGCACTTGGCCGGCCCGACGTGCCAGAGGTATAGATGATATAGCCCAGCCGGTCGGGGTCTCCCATATGCCAGGGGGCCGCGGGCAAATCGCGCATGGACCTGAGCTGGGCCAGATCAACGGTGGTGTCATTCGGCGGACAGGGCACGGCGGGATCGCGCAAGATCGCCTTGGACGCGAGGGTGGCGATGATCGCGGCAACCTCCGGCTCTGTCAACGCGGCGGCGGTGGGGACAGGCACCAAGCCTGCGGCCAGCGCGCCCAGATAGGCCAGCGGGAAATCCACAGTATTGCCAAGGCGCATCAGCACGATGTCCCCCGGGCGCAGCCCCATGCCCAGCAACCCCGTCGCGGTGCCGCGCACGGCGGCCTCAAGCTGGTCGAAACGCCACGCCTCAACGCGATCGGGCCCGACAATGGCAAGCGCCGTCTTGTCGCCCAAATCGGCGGCGCGGCCCAGAACATGGGCGGCAAGATTGAACGGGGCGGGGCAAGGCGCAAAGCCGGTGGACGCAGAGACGGACAGCATGCCCAATCGCTACCCCGCGCGCAGCAGCGTTGCAAGCGCTCCGGCGCGGCGCTATAGCCAGCGTATGACGCAAGACGGCCCGAAATCCATGATCCAGATCGCCCGCGAAAGCGGCGAGACGGAAACCGCCCCGCCTGTTGATCTGGGTGCACGCGTGCGCGAGTTGCGCAAGGCGCGCAACTGGACGCTGGAGCAAGCCGCCAATCAGGCCGGACTGGCCCGTTCCACGCTCAGCAAGATCGAGAACGGCCAGATGTCGCCCACCTATGAGGCGCTGAAAAAGCTCGCCGTGGGGTTGGAAATCTCGGTGCCACAGCTCTTCACGCCCCCCTCGCCGGGGCAGATCAACGGGCGCATGGCGGTCACCAAATCGGGCGAGGGGGCGGCCAAGGCGACGACCACCTACGAGCACATGATGCTGGCCGATACGCTGCGCAAAAAGCAGATGCTTCCCTACCGCGCGCGTATCCGTGCCCGCCGGATGGATGAGTTCGACGGCTGGGTGCGACACGACGGGGAAGAGTTCCTTTACGTGCTGACCGGCGTCATCACCCTATACACCGAATTCTACGAACCTGTCGAAATGCGCCGCGGCGACAGCGCCTATTATGATGCGACGATGGGGCATAACGTCGTCTCTACCAGCGATGAGGACGCCACGATCCTTTGGGTCACATCGCTCACCTAACCGACGGGCCCGCGCTTCATTTTGCCAAATAAACTCTCCCCGAAGGGCCGCTACGCCGCAGGCACTGCCGCCTGATCCCTACACGCGTCGCTTACTGGGCCGGTTCAATCCACCAGACCTCGGGCATATAGTTCGGCCCGTCGCCATACAGCGGTACGTGGGAGGGGTATTTCATCGCTGCGACATGGGCGATGCGGTCTTCGGTGAACTGCCAGAACGGGATGACATAGCGCCCGGCGGTCAGCACGCGATCCAGTGCGCGGGTGGCGGCGGTGAACGCCTCGGCGCTGCTGGCCCCGACCATCGTATCGATCATCGCGTCAATGGCAGGGGATTTCACCCCCATCAGGTTGCGGCTGCCTTCCTGATCGGCTGCCTCCGACCCCCAGTAATAGCGTTGTTCGTTGCCCGGGCTCAGCGAGAGGGCGCGGCGGAAGATGGCCATGTCAAAGTCGAAGGCCGCGTTACGCGCGACGAATTGCGCGTCATCCACAGCGTCCACGCGGGCGGTGATGCCCAGACGGGCCAGCGCCTGGATATAAAGCTCGGCAATGGCGATATTCTCGCTGCTGCCTTTGGACAGCAGGATGCTGAACGACAAGGGCTGCCCGTCAGGCCCCCGCATGGTGCCGCCATCGGCGCTGAATCCCGCGTCGGCCAACGCGCCCATGGCGCGGCGGATGCCCGCGCGGTTGCGGGCGGATCCGTCGGACACGGGCAGCGCATAGCCGTCAAAGGCGCCGGCGGGCAGATCATCAGCAAAGGGGGCCAACAACTCGGCCACGCGGCCGGTGGCGGGGCCGTCTCGCATCGCCAGCGGGGAGTTCGAGAAATAAGAGGTAATGCGCGGTTGCGCCCCGCCGGTCAGCGTCTCGTTGATATACTCGAAGTTAAAGGCCGCGATCAGCGCCTCACGCACACGGATGTCATCAAACGGGGCGCGGCGCGTGTTCATGACCAATCCGGTCATGCCCGAGGGTTTGCTATGGGCGAAGGTGGATTTGACCACATCACCGCGCTGCACGGCGGGGAAGTCATATTGCGTCGCCCAGCTTTCGGCGTTGAATTCGCGCAGGGCGGAAATCTCTCCGGCCTTGAACGCCTCGAACAACACATTCGCGTCGCCGTAAAAGTCGAGCTTTATCTCGTCGATGTTATGGGTGCCTTTGCGAAACGGCACATCCTTGCCCCAGTAGTCAGGGTTGCGCGTCAGGGTGACCTGTTTGCCGGCTTTATAGTCAGCTACCACATAGGGGCCGGAGCCCAGCGGTATCTCCGCCAGCGGGGCATTGGCGAAATCGCGGCCCTCCCATTGCGCCTTGCTCAGGATCGGGCGCATCCCTGCCAGCAGGGCCAGCTCTCGGTTATCGGTGTTAAACGCCATTCTGACGCTGCGCGGACCGGACTGGGTGATGCTGTCGATCTGGGCGTAAAGTCCGTGATAGCGCGGGTGCCCCTTTGTGCCGAGCATTTCGTAGCTAAAGATCACATCTTCGGGGGTGACCGGACTGCCATCGGAGAAACGCGCGTCGGGTCGCAGGGTAAATTCGACCCAGGACCGGTCCTCCGGGACCTCAATCGATTCGGCCAAAAGCCCGTAAAGCGCGAAAGGTTCATCCCACGAACGGCCCATCAGGCTTTCATGGGTAAAGAACGGCAACTGCCACGGAGAGGTGCCCTTGCGCACGAAGGGATTGAGGCTGTCAAACCCGCCGGTGTTGCCCAGAACGATCGCGCCGCCTTGGGGCGCGTCCGGGTTGGCATAGGGCAGCGACACAAAATCAGGTGGGAGAGCAGGGNCCCCATACATAGATATACCATGTGCGGGCTCGGCGCGGNCGAATCCACTGAGAAGAATCAGTGAAGAAACTGCTGCAACTGCCCGACAGCTTTGGAAAAATTTAAACGCCATTTTNGCAACAATCCCGCTCTGCCCTTGTTTTATTAGCGTATTCCTTAGCGATGCGGCGGCTACAGTTCAAACTTTAAGCTTGGATTACGGCGGCGAATTGCGTATAACGAACTCACTGCTCGATAGGTTTCTTGCCTGTATGAAACCTGCCTCAATAACTTAACGTCCGCTTCGTGCGGACGTTTTTTTTTGCNCGTGATCCGGCANATGTCNNGGCAGCAGGGGCATTCCGCCGGGGTGCGGAATTAGCCGTTTCCATTCGTTTCGCAGCCCGCCATGATGCACCTGCAGAAACGCTAGGAGATTTTCATGGCTTACAGCATCGATCTTTCAGGAAAAACAGCAGTCATCACGGGGTCCAATTCCGGTATNGGGCTTGGCATCGCTTGGGCATTGGCGCGGGCNGGGGCGGATGTTGTGCTGAACTCCTTTACCGACCGCGACGAAGACCACGCTATTGCNAAAGACATCGCCNCCGAAACCGGCGTGACCGCGCGCTATATCAAGGCGGATATGTCGAAAGCCGAAGAATGCCGCCAGCTGATCACCGATGCAGGGCGCTGCGATATTCTGGTGAATAACGCGGGCATCCAGCATGTCGCGCCGATCCCCAGCTTCCCGACCGAGAAATGGGACGCGATCATCGCCATCAACCTCAGNTCTGCGTTTCACACCACGGCGGTGGCTCTGCCAATGATGCGCGAGGCGGGCTGGGGCCGCGTGATCAACGTCGCTTCGGCGCACGGGCTGACGGCCTCGCCCTATAAATCCGCCTATATTGCGGCCAAGCACGGGATCGTNGGGCTGTCCAAAACCACCGCGCTGGAAACGGCCGAAGACCCGATCACCTGCAATGCCATCTGTCCGGGCTATGTGCTGACCGATATCGTCGAAAAGCAGATCCCGGACACGATGAAAGAATACGACATGTCGCGCGAAGAGGTGATCAAGAACGTCATGCTCAAGCGNCAACCGTCGAAAGAATTCGCCACGGTCGAACAACTGGGCGGCACCGCGACTTTCCTNTGTTCNGAGGCNGGGGACCAGATCACCGGTACNACGATCAGCGTCGATGGTGGCTGGACCGCCCTGTAATANAANACNCGNGCGCGGGGATACCTCGCGCGCGNCGANTGGCGGAGCGTCTAGATGCAGAAAAAACAGATCAACCTTGCCCTACAGGGCGGCGGCGCGCATGGGGCNTANACCTGGGGCGTGCTTGACCGGCTGCTGGAAGAGCCAGAGCTTGAGATCAGCGGTATTTCCGGCACATCGGCTGGCGCACTGAACGGCGCTGCATTGAAGGCGGGGCTGATCAAGGGCGGGCATCAGGCCGCGCGCGATAATCTGGATTGGCTGTGGGACAGGGTNGCCGGTGTCGGGAACCTGCATCTGANNGGCTGGATGGCCCCCTTTGGCGTNGGNGCNCTTAGTCAGGCGATGGCCTATAGCTGGCCGGTCATGCTCAGCACGGCGATGACGCAGATCGTGTCGCCCTATGTCTACGGCCCGCTCTATCGCAACCCGNTGCGCGATATNGTCGAGACGTTTGATTACGAACATATCTGCNANGCGGCGGGACCACGGCTGTTTGTCAGCGCGACCAAAGTGCGCGACGGCAAGATCNGNGTCTTCGAGAAAGAAGAGATNACGCCTGACGCGATCCTCGCCTCTGCCTGTCTGCCGACGCTGTTTCAGGCGATCGAGATGGAGGATCCGAAATCGGGCCGGCGCGAGGCGTTCTGGGACGGGGGCTATACCGGCAATCCGGCGCTTTTCCCGCTGTATTCCTCGGACCTGCCGGGGGATATCGTCATCATCAATATCAACCCGCTTGAACGGGACGAACTGCCCACCACGCCGCAGATGATCCACAANCGNGTGAATGAAATCAGCTTTAATTCCAGCCTGTTACGCGAACTTCGTGCGATCCNCTTTGTGCAGAACCTGCTGGATCAGGGACGTGTCGAGGAAGGTCAGATGCAGCGGTTGCGGATTCACATGNTCGCTGANGANGATCTGATGTCNCAGCTGTCCACNGCNACCAAAAGCGTGCCGAACGGGGCGGTGATCACCGCGCTTAAATCCGCGGGCCGCACCTCGGCCGAGCGGTTTCTGCAAACGGATATCGACAGTATAGGCAAGTGCAGTTCAGTCGATCTGCGCAAGATGTTCAGCTAGGGGAAATGCGGTCGGGCCGCGGCGTCGCGGATGGGTCCACCGGCACCGGTTTCTTTGGCGGATAGACCAGCCCGGCAGAGATCACCAGCTTGGCCGCGTCCTCGACCGACATGTCGAGCTCGGTCACATCCTTTTGCGGCACGAACAACAAAAAGCCCGAGGTCGGGTTGGGCGTGGTCGGCACAAACACCCCCACAAGGTTCGACCCTTCACCCGCTGCAGCGGCGACCTCTCCCTTTGCGGGGATTGAGATAAAACCAAGCGCCCATATACCTTTACGCGGGTATTCAATCATGCAGGCGGTTTCAAAGCTGCGCTCTGACTGGGCGAAAATCGTTTCCGAAATCTGCTTGATGCCGGAATAGATGGTCCGCACCACAGGTGTACGCTCTACCAGACTTTCGGCGAAACGGATGAACGACCGCCCGATAATGCCCTTGGCCAGCCAACCGACGATGACCGTAAACAGCAAGAAGATGATCACACCGATGCCGCGCACGTTGATCTGGGCAGACGGGTCCAACCCGAAATACGTCTGGATCAGCCGGTCGGGGTGATAGGCCAGCGGCACCATCGGCAGCACGATCCCGTCGATCCAGCCGATCACGCTCCAGATCAGCCAGATCGTGAGGCCGACCGGCGCAATCACCACCAGCCCCGTCAGGAACGAAGCCCTGATCCGCGCGAGCAAAGTCCGGCGCGGTGCGGGAGGAAGGGGCGGCGTAAACGGTGTGTTCATGAATGAAGGTTATCCCACTGCAGCAATGCGTTAGAGCTAGGGCGTTTCACGCGTTGCTACAATGGAGGACGCATAATAATTAAGCTTTATGCGTCTTTTGACATAAGTGCAGCCGCAATTTTGGACGCAAAACGGGCGTTGTTGCGCACCAATGCGATGTTCGCGGTCAGCGACCGGCCTTCGGTCAGTTCAAAGATGCGCTGCAACAGATAGGGGGTTACGGCCTTACCGCTGATGCCGTGGGTATTGGCATCGGCTTGGGCGGCCTTGATGATGGGTGCCAGATCAGCGGCGGCGATTTCATCCTCTTTCGGGATCGGGTTGGCGACCAGCTGCCCCCCGGGCAGACCCATGTGGCCGCGCATCTTATGGGCGGCGGCGATATCTGCCGCGTTATCCATGCGCAGGGGCGATTTCAGCGGGGAGGTGCTGCTCCAGAACGCGGGGAAGCTGTCTTGGCCGACGGTGATCACCGGCACACCTTGGGTTTCCAGCACCTCGAGCGTTTTGGCCACATCCAGAATGGCCTTGGCCCCCGCGGCGACAACGGTCACCGGCGTTTGGGCAAGCTCCATCAGGTCGGCAGAGATATCAAAGCTGTCTTCTGCCCCCTTATGCACGCCGCCGATACCGCCGGTGGCGAAAACCGCGATCTCGGCCAGTTGGGCGGCGATCATTGTCGCGGCAACCGTTGTGGCACCGGTGCCGCCCGTGGCGATGCAGGCCGCCATATCGGCGCGCGACAGTTTCGCGACATTCTTGGCCTGCGCCAATGTCGTCAGCTCGTCGTCTTCCAGCCCGATGTGCAACCGCCCGTCGATCACCGCGATGGTGGCGGGGATCGCACCGGCCTCACGCACATCCGCCTCGACCTGACGCGCGACCTCTAGGTTTTGCGGATAGGGCATCCCGTGGGTGATGATCGTGCTTTCCAGCGCAACAACAGGGGTGCCATTCGCATGGGCTTTGGCGACTGCGGCAGAGCGGTGCAGGGGAATCATATTTTGGTCTCTCCAGAAACATATTGGGCAGCGGCACTAAGCGCTTGGGTCAGGGCCGCGTCTGGTGCCGCCCCTTTGATTTCAGCCGCGATATGGGCAGCCATGAACGTATCACCGGCACCGGTGACGCGGGTGACAGAGACGGGCGGCGGGTTCTGGGTGATCAGACCGCTTGGCGCACCCACCGTCGCGGGATTGCCGCCATCGGTGACCACCGCGCGCACGGCACCGCGNGACAGCAGCGCCGTGGCCGCATCGCGCGAATTGTCGAAAGTCGCCTGACACAGCAGNCCCGCTTCTTCGAGGTTGACGTANAGCGTGCCGCGTTCCGCCTGCAAAAACGGTGTGAGCCGTTGCGCCTTGCCCGGCGACGCAGGAGCGACGCGCAGATCGGCATGCTCNAGCAGCGGGCTACGGGCCATTTGCGACAGCAGGTCCAGCGTCAGNTTGCCATCCAGCGCCACGGCCCCGCGGTAGGGNGTGGGCAGCGATCCGTCTTCGAACGGGCGCAAGATNTTNTCGCCCGCAGCCTCNAGCGAATGNGCATCGGCAATGGCGGCGATCAGGCCGTTGGTGCCCTCNACCGCCATATAGCGGTCCGTGGGCAGATCATCCGAGCGGTACACATGATCCGTATGCAGCCCGCGCAGCTTACACGCGGCGATCAGCTCGTCCCCTTCGGGGTCGCGGCCGACGGCGCTGATGAGGGCGGGGGACAGCCCAAAGCGGGCCAGCGCCATCGCGATATTCAGCGCAACGCCACCGGGCAGACGCGAGATGCGACCGGGCATATCAGAGCCTTGNCGCATGACCGTATCGCCACGGCCGATAATGTCCCAAAGCACGGAACCGATGCAGAGAATGTCAGGTGTATGTGTCATGCCGCCGGTATGGCCCAACCGATATGGCGGGCGCAAGGCGCGGCGGCGCGAAAAGGCCTATTCCGGCACGGCAAATGTCAGCGATGCCCAAAGGCTCTCCCATTGGGGGCTGGTGGGGGTGGTTTCCACGTCCGGGGCAGGGCGCAGCACCACGGCATCCACCAGATAGGTCATCCCCGNGGTAACCGGAAATTGGACGTGCCCCGCGTCATCCGTCCGGTATTTGGTCACGGTGACGTTCTTGTCGGCGTCGCGTTCATAGACTTCAACCTGCACATCGCGGCGCGGCTCTTGCTGGTAGGTCAGCGCGACCTCCATCTGCTGATCGGCCNCAAGCGTGTAGGGGTTGGTGAGAGCGACCAGTTCGGTTTCAAGCCCCAAGGCTTTGTCTTCACCTTGTCCGTCNCCGACAGCGATCAGCGCCTTGGAATAGCGGCTATAGCGTTCGCGCACCTTGTCTTGGGGGTAGCCCTTCGAGCGGTGCTCGGCCAATGCCTGCATGAAATCCTTATGCACGGTAAATCCGACGAATGTTTGCCAGTCTTTATAGGTCAGCATTGTCGCCTTGGCCTGATGCGCGACGATTGCCAGCCCTTCCTGATCCGGCGCGGTCATCTTCAGCGCCGGGATATCGCCCATGCGCGCTGCGACCGGTGTGGTTTNCCCGTCAAAAGTCACGTCAAACCGTTCGGTGCTGTTCGGGAAATAGGCGAGGCGTGTGCCCTCGAACAACTGACCGTTGCGGATGTCGGTTGTTATTTCGGTGCCGGNCTGTACTTGATACGCGGGCGCGTCCANCCAGAATTCATGCGCAGTGACANCCGAAGTTGGTAATAAGAATGATAGTACGAGTACGAAACGGGACAGAAACATGATAACAACCTTTTATAAACTGATACTCAAGCTGGCCTATGCGCTGGTTTTGTCAAGTGGGATGGCAGGGCTCGCGCAGGCGCATGAAGTCGTNCCGACCATCGCCGATGTGCAAAGCAGCGACGGTCAGGTCACGCTTGANCTGCGCGTGAACCTAGAGGCGCTGATNTCCGGCATTGATCTGGACGCGGTGGCNGATACGAATGATGCCGAAAATGCCAGCGATTACGACAGCTTGCGTGCCTTGCCCGCCGATGAGGTCGCGGCCCGTNCGCCGGAATTGCTGGCCCAGTGGAACGCGCTACCGCTGCTGCGCGCCGATGGGGAGCCTGTGGCGCTGGAGGCAGTNGNGCTGACGCTTCCCGAAGATGTGAACCCAGAGCTGCCCCGCATCGCCGAATGGTCGCTGCAAGGAANNGTNCCGCAAGACACGCGCGGGCTGGTGGTGTCATGGCCCGATGGGTCGGGCGCGCTGGTTCTGCGCCAACAAGGGGTCGAAAACCCCTATACCGGTTATCTGGACGGTGGCGCGGAAAGCCCCGAAATTTTGCTTGCGGGCGGCGGACAGCAATCCGCGTGGGAGGCGTTCGCCAGCTATATTCCCGTCGGGTTCGATCACATCCTGCCCAAAGGGCTGGATCATATCCTGTTCGTGCTGGGGNTGTTTTTCCTGTCGACNCATCTGCGCCCGCTGGTCTGGCAGGTCACGGCGTTTACGGCCGCGCATACGGTGACATTGGCGCTTGGCGCGCTTGGCTGGGTGACTGTCCCCGGTAGCATTGTCGAGCCGTTGATCGCCGCCTCTATCGTCTATGTCGCGGTCGAGAATATCTTTCTTGCAGGGCTCAGCCCGTGGAGACCGCTGGTGATCTTTGGCTTTGGTCTGTTGCACGGGCTTGGTTTTGCCTCGGTGCTGGGGGAATTCGGCTTGCCGCAAGACCAGTTCATCCCCGCGCTCATCGGGTTCAACATCGGGGTAGAGATCGGGCAGCTCACCGTGATTGCCGTCATGTTCCTCTGTGTCTGGCAGGCGCTGCGGGTGATGCGCGGGCAGGGTGACCCGCGTGCGGCAAAGGGGCTTTATGTNGCGCTGACGGTGATTGCGCTGGCGCTGTGCATCGTGCCGATGCCCGCCGTGGCCGCGCTGCTGGAGGCACCGGTNCCGGTGTTCCTGATCCCGCTGGCGCTGGTCTTTACCGGGTGTTTCCTGTCGGTGCAGTTCCGTCAGGTCGCGGCACCCTACCGTCGCTTTGTCGCCATTCCGGCGTCGGTCGCGATTGCGGTCATCGGGGCCTATTGGTTCGTAGAGCGGGTGTTCCTGTAACACCCGCCCTGCGCGGTTACTTCATCGCGGCAATCAGATCGGCGAGCGCCTGCTGGGGTGTTTCGCTGGTCCAGATTTCATCCCCGATGCCGAAAAAGTCGGTAACGGGGGTGAGCGCGCGGATCAGATCGGTGTTGAGCCCGCCTTCGGCGACGACCGGCACTTCNATCACTTCGGACCACCANTGGAACAGNTCTNGTTCGGCGTGGGTGCCATCGTCCAGCAGGGACGCGTTCACCGGACCAAAGCTGATGTAATCCGCACCCGCTTCGCCTGCGGCCATGCCGTCGTGACGCGAGCCGTTGCAAAAGCTGCCCACAATGGCGTCATCGCCCAAGGTCTTGCGCGCATGACGCACGGAGCGTGCCGCATCCGACAGATGCACGCCATCAAGCCCCAACCGTTCCGCCAGCAAAGTGTGNTCCGCAATCACCAGCGCAATGTCACGCGCGTCGGTGACGCCCCGCAGCGCATCCGCCGCGCGCATTACGCGATCTTCGTCACGGGTGCTGAGCGCCAGACGCACGCAGGCCACATCATGCGCATCCAGCACACGCGCCAGCTGGTCGGGGAAGCTGGAGAGTTCAAGCTCGGGCGGGGTAATCAGGTAAAGCTGCGGCTGTTCGGGCGTATCCATGGCTTGCTGTCCTTTGCGTTATTGCGCGTCAATTANCGGATCACGCGGGGAAAGAAAAACTTTTATGCCTTCGGCGAGGATTTTTTCCCATTTGGAAGGCGCGCGGAGCGCCCCGTCGTTCTTGCGAGGTGCGCGCCGCGCGCGTATGAGGTGCCCATGAATGATACAGTAGAACACCCGCAGATCCCGGCCTTTGTGCTTGTGCGCCCGCAGATGGGCGAAAACATCGGTGCCGCCGCTCGGGCCATGTGGAACTTTGGCCTTGATCGCATGCGCATTGTCGCGCCGCGTGACGGCTGGCCGAACCCTTCGGCCGTTGCTATGGCATCTGGTGCGGGGCGGTTGCTGGATGAGGCGGTGATCTATGATGATCTGGCCGGTGCTGTGGGCGATGCTGCCTTTGTTTTTGCCACCACGGCGCGCGATCGAGATCNGNCCAAGCCAGTTTATAGTCCTGAAGCGGCTATGGCCAAAGCCGCGCAGATGATCCGCGAGGGCCGCCGTGTCTCGGTGCTGTTCGGGCCGGAACGGGCAGGGCTTGAGAATGATGATATCAGCCGCGCGAATGCGATTGTCTCGGTGCCGGTAAACCCTGCCTTTGCTTCGCTTAACCTTGCGCAATGTGTGTTGCTGATGGGCTATGAGTGGATGCGCGCGCAGGGCGATGTCGTGGCCGAGCAGGTCGAGATGGCGGGCACCGACTGGGCCGACAACAGCGAGATCGAACATCTCGCACGGCATTTCGAGGACCGTCTGGACACCGCCGGCTTTTTCTACCCCGAGCACAAGGCCGCCAGCATGAAGATCAACCTGCGCAACATGTGGTCGCGCCTGCCGCTGACCCGTGCCGATGTGCAGACCTTGCACGGCACCCTGCGACAGATGGTACGTTGGAAAGAGCGCGGCTAGACCTTTGTGCGCTTGTGTCCTACTTCTGCACAAACCCTAGCAGACGAGAGGCACCATGGCCGAAAAACGAAAGCTGTTCGAGGACGTAGGCGAGGCGCAGGCCACGCGCCCCGTGGCACAGGCTGGCGGCATTGACCGCGGGCGGGGTGGGGCACGCCGTGGCATCCGTATCTGGCTGTTCATCCTATTCGCATTGGTCTTTGTGATGATCGCCGTGGGCGGTCTGACCCGATTGACCGACAGTGGCCTGAGCATCACCGAATGGAAGCCCTTTACCGGAGCTATGCCGCCGATGAACGAGGCGGACTGGCAGTCGGAATTCGCCAAATACCAAGAGATTGACGAGTTCCAGGTCCAGAACTCCTGGATGGAACTGTCTGATTTCAAAGCAATCTACTGGTGGGAATGGGGCCATCGGCAGTTGGGCCGGGTGATTGGTCTGGTCTGGGCTGTCGGGTTCTTGTGGTTTCTCTTGCGTCGCCAGATCCCCGTTGGCTGGTCCGGGCGTTTGCTTGTCTTGGGCGGTCTTGGCGGTTTGCAAGGTGCGATCGGCTGGTGGATGGTTGCATCGGGCGTCACCAGCGGAGAAGCCGTTCTAGACGTTGCCAGTTACCGTCTGGCCACGCATTTGGGGCTGGCTTTCGTTATCCTTGGGGTCATCACATGGTACGCGCTGCTGCTTGGTCGGCCCGAGCGTGATCTGATGCAGGCGCGGCGGGCGAAAGAAGCCAAGCTCTTTGGAATGTCCACAGGATTGCTGCATTTTGCGTTCCTGCAAATTCTGCTTGGGGCCTTGGTTGCGGGAATTGATGCGGGGCGGTTCTTTGTCGATTGGCCGCTGATGCAGGGGCAGTTCTTTCCGCCTGACGCCTTCAGCATCACGCCGGTCTGGCGCAACTTCTTTGAAAACCCCGGGCTGGTGCAGTTCATGCACCGCATGGCGGGCTATCTGTTGTTTGCCTTTGCTATCGTGGTCTGGCTGCGGGGCCGTAAATCGGCGCATCCCAATACGCGCAAAGCGTTCAACCTGATGATGATCGCGATGCTGGGGCAGATTGCCTTGGGCATTGTGACCGTGATCAACGCCGCACCGGTACATATCGCGATCTTCCATCAGGTGCTTGCCGTGGTGCTGTGGGTGCTGATCCTGCGCGCCCGCTTCCTGAGCGCCTATCCCATTCCGACATCTGTACGAGGAAAATCCTGATGAGTGCTTTTGATGAGCTGATGGCGTTCCAGCGCGAAACCGAGGCGCTGGCACAAGTCGCAGGCCGGTTGGGTTGGGATCAGGAGACCGTCATGCCACGCGGGGCCGCCCCGCAGCGTGGCGAGGAGATGGCGGCAATCGAAGGCGTGCTTCATGCGCGCCGTGTGGATCCGCGCATTCCCGAATGGCTGGACAGGATCGACGAGGCGGCGCTGAACCCCGTCGGACAAGCGCAGCTGCGTGACATCCGTCGCAGTCACGCGCGCAGCTCTAAAGTGCCCGCCGCCCTTGCCGCGCGCATCGCGCGGGTCACCTCGGAAGCGCAGGGCATCTGGGCCGAGGCGCGCGCCGCCGATGATGTCGCGGCCTTTGCCCCGACCCTGGCCGAGGTGATCGCGTTGAAGCGCGAAGAGGGGCAGGCGCTGGCTGCTGGCGGCGATGTCTATGACGCGATGCTGGATGATTATGAACCCGGTGCGCGCGCTGCCGAGCTGGAGGCGATGTTTGGCGCATTGCGCCCCGAACTGACGCGCCTGCGCGAAGCCGTGCGCGCCGCCGAAGCACCGCCGGTGCTAGAGGGCCGCTTTGACGCGGAGACCCAGATGAAGCTGACACGTCAGCTCGCCACCACCTTCGGCTATGATATGACCATGGGGCGCGTGGATAAGGCCGTGCATCCGTTCTCAAGCGGGTCGGGGCTTGATGTGCGGATCACCACACGCACCAACGAGCTGGACCCGTTCAACTGTTTCTATTCGACCATCCACGAGGTCGGCCATGCCTGCTATGAGCAGGGCATCGACAAGGACTACCTTTTGACGCCGCTTGGGGCGGGGGTGTCTATGGGGGTCCACGAAAGTCAAAGCCGCATCTATGAAAACCAGCTTGGGCGCAGCCGTGCCTTTACCGGCTGGTTGTATGGTCAGATGCGCGATGCCTTCGGTGATTTTGGCGTGGCGGATGAAGAAACCTTCTACCGCATCGTGAACCGCGTCTCTGACGGCTATATCCGGACCGAGGCCGACGAGTTGCAATACAATCTGCACGTTCTTCTGCGGTTTGATCTGGAACGCGCTTTGATGGCCGGTGATCTGCAGGTCGGTGATTTGGAAGCCGCGTGGAACGACAGGTTCGAGGCCGATTTCGGCTATGCGGTTGACCGGCCCTCGAATGGGGTGTTGCAGGATGTGCATTGGTCGGTCGGGTTGTTCGGGTATTTCCCGACATATTCCTTGGGCAACGTCTATGCCGGGTGCCTGAATACGGCGCTGCGCCGCGATGTACCGGAACTGGATGCGCAATTGGCGCAGGGCGATACCTCTGCGGCGACGGGCTGGCTGCGCGAGAATGTCCAACGCCACGGCGGGCTTTACGCCCCGCGGGATCTGATCACGCGCGCCACCGGGGAGCAGCCGAGCGAGGCCCCCTTGCTTTCTTATTTGACGGAGAAATTCAGCACTCTATATGCATTATAGTCTGGCCGAGCCCGAAAACGGTCGGTTGAATTGCATTTACTTGATCTGATGACCCTAGCGTCAATATCAAGTTTGCTATTGCGCCTGAAATATGCGATATGATGATCAAGATTTATGTCCTTCGCAAACTGGAGAAATTATTATGACACGCTTCACAGCATTCGCCGCCGCGCTTTTGATGACTGCCGGCGCAGCTTCCGCCCAAGTTACAACCCAAGCCGCTGTTGGTGGTGATTCCGGCGTTGCCGGCTACCCAACCACAGTTGTTGGCGAAAACGGCGTTACCTACGCTTGCCAAGCACCTACCGAAATCGATGGCATCATTGCACGTCGTTGCATCGATCCAAGCGCCGCTGGTGGCGTTGGCTTTGAGGGCCTGAGCCCCGCCGCAGCCGGTGGTATCGCAGCGGTTATCGTTGCAGTTGCAGTTATCGCAAGCAACGATGACGACGCAAACGGCACAAACGGTTCCAACGGTACGTAAGCAATACAGATCTGACGATCTGAGAGTTTCGAAAACGCCCCCTCGGGGGCGTTTTTTTATGCCAATCCGTAGCGCGCAAAGAAAAAAGCCGCCCACTCAGTACGAGGGGCGGCTTTTAGCATTATGGTGGGCGACTTACGCCTCAGGCGTTGCGATCTCGTCGTCGCCGGTTTCATCACCTTGGTCTGCAATCCACGCAACGCTAACCACAACTTCGCCGCGACCGGTGTCAAAGACTTTGACGCCACCGGCACTGCGCGACCGGAAGGAAATACCCTCTACCGGGACGCGAATCGATTGCCCTTTAGAGGTCGCGAGCATGATCTGATCATCCATCTCGACAGGGAAGGAGGCGACGATATCGCCACCGCGCATCGCTTTGTCCATCGCGGTCACACCTAGGCCACCACGCCCGCGAACGGGATAGTCGTGGCTGGAGGATAGTTTGCCCGCGCCTTTTTCGGTGATTGTCAGCAGCAGGTTCTCGGCTGCGGACATTTCGGCGTAGCGCTCTTGCGAGAAATTCGGATCAGCGGGGGCTTCGTCCTCGTCGCCTTCCGCGTCATCTGCCAGACCGGCCATCGCGCGCCGCATCTTGAGGTAGGCGGTCCGTTCTTCCGAGCTGGCGTCGAAGTGACGGATGATCGACATGGAGACGACCTTGTCATCGCCGTTCAGCTTGATCCCACGCACCCCGACAGAGGCGCGGCTGTTGAAGACGCGCACATCCGTCGCAGGGAAGCGGATCGCGCGGCCCGAATTGGTCACCAGCATGACATCATCATCATTCGACGCGATGCGTGCGTTGATCAGCGTGGTGTCGGCGTGGTCGTCCTCGAACTTCATGGCGATCTTGCCGTTGCGCATGACGTTGGTGAAATCCGACAGCTTGTTCCGGCGCACGGTGCCCGCGGATGTCGCAAAGACCACCTGCAGATCGTCCCATTCTTTTTCGTCGCGGTCCACGGGCATAATCGCCGCGATGGAGACGCCGGTCGGNATGGGCAGGATATTNACGATCGCCTTGCCCTTTGACGTGCGCCCGCCTTGGGGCAANCGCCAGGTCTTGAGCTTGTAGACCATGCCGTCGGTCGTNAAGAACANCAGTTGCGTGTGGGTATTGGCAACGAAGAGGGTGGTGACGACGTCCTCTTCCTTCGTTTGCATGCCCGAAACACCTTTGCCGCCGCGGCGTTGGCTGCGGAAATCGACCAGTGGGGTGCGTTTGATATAGCCNCCGGAGGTTACGGTCACGACCATATCCTCGCGCGCGATCAGGTCTTCGTCGTCCATGTCGCCGGACCAGTCGACGATCTCTGTGCGGCGCGGCACGGCAAACTGGTCTTTCACNTCGGCCAGCTCGTCCGAGATGATGCCCATGATCCGTTCGCGGCTGCCCAGAATTTCAAGGTATTCCTTGATNTTCTTGGCCAGTTCTTCCAGCTCGTCGGTGACNTCTTTCACCCCGATCTGNGTCAGACGCTGCAAACGCAGTTCCAGAATGGCNCGGGCCTGTGCTTCGGACAGGTTATAGGTGCCGTCGTCNTTGGCGGTATGTGTCGGATCGTCGATCAATGCGATATATTGCAGGATCTGTTCCGCGGGCCAACGGCGGGTCATCAGCTTTTCGCGCGCTTCNGCNGCATCGGCGGAGGACCGGATCGTCGCGACGACCTCGTCGATATTGGTAACGGCCACGGCCAGACCACACAGGATGTGGCTGCGTTCACGNGCNTTGCGCAGCAGATAGGCAGTGCGGCGGGCGACGACATCTTCGCGGAAATCGATGAANGATGTCAGGAACTTGCGCAGGGTCAGCTGTTCGGGNCGGCCGCCGTTGAGCGCCAGCATGTTACAGCCGAAATAGGTCTGCATCGGGGTGAAACGGTANAGCTGGTTCATCACCACTTCGGCNGTNGCGTCGCGCTTCAGCTCGATCACAACNCGCACGCCGTTNCGGTCAGATTCGTCCTGAACATGGGCGATGCCGTCGATCTTCTTCTCGCGCACCTGCTCGGCGATCTTTTCGATCATGGTGGATTTNTTCACCTGATAGCAGATCTCGTCGATGACGATGGCGAAACGGTCTTTACGAATCTCTTCGACACGGGTCTTGGCCCGCATGATCACACTGCCGCGCCCCTCAAGATAGGCTTTGCGCGCGCCCGAACGACCCANCATNATCCCGCCGGTGGGGAAGTCGGGGCCGGGGATATATTCGATCAGCTCTTCCGAGGTCAGATCGGGGTTCTCGATCAGGGCCTGACAGGCGTCGATCACTTCGCCCAAGTTATGCGGCGGGATGTTGGTCGCCATACCAACGGCGATACCGCCCGCGCCATTGACCAGCATATTCGGGAACCGTGCNGGCAAAACAGTGGGTTCGCGTTCTTTGCCATCGTAGTTGTCGATGAAATCAACGGTTTCCTTGTCCAGATCGCCGGTCATGAANGACGCGACCTTATCAAGGCGNGATTCCGTATAACGCATCGCCGCAGCGCTATCGCCGTCCATCGACCCAAAGTTACCCTGTCCGTCAATCAGCGGCAGCGACATAGAGAAGTCCTGCGCCATGCGGACCAGAGCGTCATAGATCGCGCTGTCCCCATGCGGGTGGTAGGAGCCCATTACGTCGCCCACGGACTTTGCCGACTTGCGGTAGGCTTTTTCGTGGGTGATGCCTTTTTCATACATCGAATAGATGATGCGGCGGTGAACCGGTTTCAGCCCGTCTCGCAGGTCGGGAATGGCGCGCGAAACGATGACCGACATGGCGTAATCCAGATAGGATGTCCGCATCTCGTGTTCGATATTGACCGACGGGCCATCATACACGGGGCGCGTAGCCGGGATTTCGTCATCGTTTTCAGGGGTTTCTGGCGTGTCGTTCACGTAATCTGCCTAGCTCTTGCTGGTTCTATATCTTGCGGTTTTGTATAGCAGACGGGGNATATCGGGTGCAATGCCTGCGGCCTTGGCAGGCGGGGATTCACTTGCTCATCAGGCTAAGTTGTTGAAATGTAATGATACTAAATCCGGCGTGATTTTTGTGGCGTAACGTCAATGTCAATTGGTGGTTNAAGCCCGCGCGTTTGGGGTAGGCTAAAGCAAAACGAGGGGGAGGCATCTACGTGCAACAGATANTGGTCAATCAAAACGCAATCACCGAAACCCGCATGCTCGAGGCGGAGGGAGAGCCGCTGGCACCGGGGCAGGCGCGTCTTGCGATCGAAAGCTTCGCGGTGACATCGAACAATGTGACCTATGCGGCGGCGGGTTTCGATATCGGCTATTGGCAGTTTTTCCCGACATCCGAGAACGGATGGGGGATCGTGCCCGTGTGGGGCACCGCAAAAGTCGTCGAAAGCCGCACAGATGTGCTTGAGCTCGGCACGCGGCTTTATGGCTTTTATCCAATGGCNTCCGAGNTGGTGATNACGCCTGAANAAGGCGCGGCGGGNCTGGTGGATGCGGCGGCACATCGGGCGAAACTGCCCTTGATCTATAATCAGTACACGCCCGTNAAAACCGCCCCCGCATCAGAGGATCACCTGCGCGCCTTGCTGCAACCGCTGCTGGCGACGTCGTATCTGATTTACGANTGGCTGCTGGATAANGANTTNTTCGGTGCCNAGCAGATTATTGTGGGCAGCGCCTCGTCCAAGACCGGATTGGGNCTGTGCAGCTACCTCGCCGAGGCAGGGGCGCGCGGGTACAAGATCGTGGGCCTCACGTCTGCCGGAAACCGCGCGTTTGTCGAAGGATTGGGGCATTGCGATACGGTGCTGACCTACGACCAGANCGACGCGCTGGACCATGTCCCATCCGTCTATGTCGATATGTCCGGCAATAGTACGGTCAAAGCCAAACTGCACAGNACGTTGAAAAATCAGCTGAAACATTCCTCGGCNGTNGGGCTGAGCCATTGGGATCAGTTCACNCCGACAGNCCCGTTGGATGGNCCCAAGCCGCAATTCTTCTTTGCGCCCTCACAGGTCGCCAAGCGGCGCGAGGAATGGGGNCCCGGCAAGATCGAGGCGCAGATCACCGCCGCGTGGAAGCGCATCGCGGCCAGCGCATCCGATTGGATGGAGGTGCAGGTNCATGACGGCGTGGCCGATGCGGAAGAGNTCTATGCCACCCTCGCACGGGGGGAGGCCGACCCCAAGGTCGGCGCGATTATCCGCCCCTAGTGCTGTGCGGGCGCGGGGTCAGGCCGAACAGCTTGCCCCGCCCAAGACGCAGAATTTGGCGCAATGAGGGTGGTTCAGGGCAACGTCTTTTTCCGCTTCTTCCAGCGAATGGCCCAGCTCGAACTCTTCGGTGTAGGGCAGCAGGGTGCAGGCCAGCACGGCAGGGGTCGCNGCACCTTTGCGCTTTACCACCATCCGCGAGCTGGAACACATCACCGCGTCGGGNGANTTATCCAGNATTCCCCAGCANGCGGTGGTGATTTCCGGCACTTCGACGGTTTCATCCATCTCAGGGAAAAGNACTGTCATCCCAGGGTCTTGCGGGTCGATGTCAAAGCTGTGTTCAGCGTAAAATGCNCCGTATCCGGCGCGGCTGTCTTCGTCTGTNGCGCCAAAAACCGACCGCCCTGCAACGGCCATGCGGATGTTATTGTCGCGCAGCCATTTCATGCCGGTCACTGTCTTTTCCAGCGCGCCCGCGCCGCGCTCTGCGTCATGCAGNTCGGTGCGGTAGTGATCGACGGAAATGCGCAATGTCAGCTTGCCGGGATAGGCTTCGTTCAGGCGCACCANCCCCGCTTGCACGGATTTACGCATCATCGGGCGCATGGCGTTGGTCAGGATCAGCACGTCATATCCGGCGGCCAGCGAGGCTTCGGTGATCTCGATCATCTGCGGGTTCATGAACGGCTCGCCGCCGGTAAAGGCAATCTCTGTCACCGGCCAGTTGCGCTGCGTGATTTGCCCCAGATAATCGCGCACCTCGTCGGCGGTGATATAGACCAGCGCATCATTCGTCGGGCTGGACGCGATATAGCAGTTCACGCATTCAATGTTGCACAGGGTGCCGGTGTTGAACCACAGCGTCTGCGGGTTTGTCAGGCTGACAGTCGCGCGGGGTTCGCCCTTGGCCGTCAGGGCAGGGTCCTGAAATTTACCGATATTTGCGTCGACAACGTCTTTCATAGGAAACCGGGCCTCACCTGTATAAATTACTTTTCTTTGTCTATGCGAATGGTATGCGCAATAAAACCCCGTGTCATTTGGTGCACAGACTTGTGAAAAACGGAAATCTCAGTATGTTTGCGCTAACATCACATCTCGGCACCCAAACGTCGTAGCCTCGCGACAAGGAGCATCCACATGGTATCACGCGTCATTCCGGTCGATCCTTTTGATCTGGTGATTTTCGGCGGCACAGGCGATCTGGCGCGCCGCAAGATCCTGCCGGGCTTGTTCCGGCGNTTTTGTGCAGGGCAGATGCCCGAAAACGCCCGTGTCATAGGTGCCGCGCGCACAGAAATGGACCGCGCGGGCTACCAGCAGATGATCCGCGAGGCGATTGCCGAATTCAACGGCGACTTCGAGCACGAGAAGGCGCAGCTGGACGGGTTCATCGACCGGCTAGAATATGTCGCGATTGACGCGAAAGGCGAGGACGGCTGGGCCGAGNTGCAAAAGCTCATGGCCGGGACCGAACGGGTAGAGGCCTATTATTTCTCNGTCTCGCCCGCGTTGTTCGGTGATCTGGCGGAACGTCTGCAACAATGGGGCATGGCGGANGCGCAAAGCCGGATCGTNGTCGAAAAGCCCTTTGGCCGCGACCTGAAAACCGCGCAGGCGCTNAACGCCACGCTCGCCAAGTATTTCGACGAAAGCCAGATCTACCGGATCGACCACTATCTGGGCAAAGAGACGGTGCAAAACCTGATGGCTGTGCGGTTTGGCAACATGCTGTTCGAGCCGCTGTGGAACAGCCAATATGTCGATCACATCCAGATCACCGTGGCCGAAACCGTCGGCGTTGGGGGCAGGGGCGAATATTACGACAAATCGGGTGCCATGCGCGATATGGTGCAAAACCACCTGATGCAGCTTTTGTGCCTGATCGCGATGGAGCCTCCCGCGCGGTTTGACCCCGACGCGGTACGCGATGAAAAGCTCAAGGTGATCCGCGCGCTGGACCCTGTGCTGCCGCATCACATCGCCCGCGGTCAATATCAGGCAGAACCGTGCAACGAGGCCGAACAACCCGGTTACCGTACCGCTGTGGGGGATCCACGCTCGCGCACCGAAAGTTTCGTCGCGCTGAAAACCCACATCAGTAACTGGCGGTGGGCTGGCACGCCTTTTTATCTACGCACCGGCAAACGCATGGCGGCGCGGTCCTCCGAGATCACGGTCGTCTTCAAGGAAACGCCCCATTCGATTTTTGCCGAAGACGCAGGCCGCCACCGCAACGTTCTGTCGATCCGTTTGCAGCCGAACGAAGGCATCACCCTTGGCGTGACGATCAAGGAACCGGGCCCGGGCGGCATGCGTTTGGTGGACGTGCCCTTGGATATGACATTCGCCGACGCTTTGGGGCCTGAAGGCTCCGAACAGGTAGACGCCTATGAACGTCTGATCATGGACGTGATCCGTGGCAACCAGACCCTGTTCATGCGCGGCGACGAGGTAGAGGCCGCTTGGGCCTGGACCGACCCGATCATCCAGGGCTGGGAAGCGCGCAATGACGTGCCCAAACCCTACGACAGCGGGTCCGACGGCCCGACAGATGCCAACGAACTGATGCGCCGTGACCAGCGCCAATGGCGGGAGTATTCTGCATGAAGTTGATCGAATATGCCGACCGCGAAGTCCTTGCGATGGACCTCGCCAATCTGATCGCAGGGGAGCTGAAGAACGCCCTGTTATCCCATGACACGGTCAGCTTTGCGGTGCCGGGCGGAACAACCCCGGGGCCGATCTTTGACAGCCTGAGCGCGGCCAATCTTGATTGGGCGCGGGTGCAGGTCATGCTGGGTGACGAACGCTGGGTCGCCCCCGACCACGAGATGTCGAACGCGCGGCTCTTGCGCAATCGCCTGCTGGTGGGTCGCGCGGCCGAGGCAGCGTTCACCCCTTTCTACATCGACGGGCTGACCTCGGCCGAGGCCGCAGAAACACTGTCTCCCCAGATCGAATCCCAATTGCCGCTGTCGGTGCTGTTGCTGGGCATGGGCGCGGATATGCACACGGCNTCGCTCTTTCCGGGTTCCAACGGGCTNGAGGCNGCNATGGCCGCGGACGCGCCGGCGCTCTGNCCGATCGATGTCGACGGGCAGGANATCGGGCGNATCACCCTGTCGCGCAGGGTGCTGGAAGGCGCAATGTCAAAACATCTTGTGATCTTTGGCGATGAAAAACGNGCAGCGGTGGAACNGGCGCAAAGCCTGCCGGCCCTNCAGGCCCCCATCGGCGCAGTATTGAACGAGGCAACAGTACATTGGGCACCATGACGCAATTTGATGATTTGATCCGTATGCAGGCGGCGGTGCAAGACCGCTCTATCCTGTCGTTGTTCGACACAGCCGATCGCGCCCNGACGTTCAGCGCNCAGACCGGNGANATGTTGTTCGACTTCTCCAAAACCAATCTTGACCGCGATACGATGGATGCGCTGCTGGCGCTGATCGATGCCGCCGATGTGCCCGCGCNCCGCGATGCGATGTTCGCNGGCGAAAAGATCAACGAGACCGAAGACCGCGCNGTANTGCACACCGCGCTNCGCAATCTTGATGGGGGCGCGGTGATGGTGGATGGGGCGGATGTGATGCCCGGCGTNCATGATACGCTCGACCGGATGCGCGGTTTCGCGGATCAGATCCGCAGCAGCGACATNACGGATGTGGTGAATATCGGNATCGGCGGGTCCGATCTTGGGCCCGCGATGGCGGTGCAGGCGCTCTCGCCNTATCATGACGGGCCGCGCTGCCACTTCGTGTCGAATGTCGACGGGGCGCATATCTCGGACACGCTCCGCGGGCTTGATGCGAAAACCACANTGGTGATCGTCGCTTCCAANACCTTCACCACGATCGAGACGATGACCAACGCCCGTACCGCACGNGCGTGGATGACAGAGAATGNCGGCGATCCGGCAAAGCAGTTTGCNGCCCTGAGCACNGCGCAGGACAAGACCAGCGATTTCGGNATCGATGCGGATCAGGTCTTTGGCTTCGAAGACTGGGTCGGTGGGCGCTATTCCGTNTGGGGGCCCATCGGCCTGTCGCTGATGATCGCCATTGGCCCACGCGCCTTTGANGCGTTTCTGCGCGGNGGGCAGGCGATGGACCGTCACTTCTGCGCNGCCGCCCCNCACGAGAACATGCCCATGNTGCTGGCCNTGGTCGGCATCTGGCANAATCAGATCTGCGGCTATGNCACCCGCGCCGTGCTGCCCTATGACCAGCGGTTGGGGCAACTGCCCGATTACCTCCAGCAGCTTGAAATGGAATCCAACGGCAAGTCGACCTTGATGGATGGCACCACCGCGCCCTATAACACGGGTCCCGTTGTCTGGGGCGCAGCGGGCACCAATGGCCAGCACGCGTTCTACCAACTGATCCACCAAGGCACCCGCGTCATTCCTTGCGAATTCCTGATCGCGGCCAATGGGCACGAGCCGGACCTGACACATCACCACAAGCTGCTGATCGCCAATTGCCTTGCGCAATCCGAAGCATTGATGCGCGGGAGATCCTTGCAAGAAGCGTCAGAGCTGATGGCGGCAAAAGGTCTGACCGGTGCCGAGCTGGACCGTCAGGCGCGCCACCGCGTCTTCCCCGGCAACCGCCCGTCGACCACGCTCAGCTACCCTCTGCTCGACCCGTTCACCCTGGGGCAGATCATCGCGCTGTATGAACATCGCGTCTTTGTGGAAGGGGTCATCCTGGGCATCAATTCCTACGATCAATGGGGCGTGGAGCTNGGCAAAGAGCTCGCCACCTCTTTGCAACCCATCGTCGAGGGCGCGGCACCTGCCACCGATAAAGACGGCTCGACCGCCGCTCTTGTCGCCTTTATTGCAAAACACGCCGANTAGGATCACGGCTTCATTTTGCCANATAAACTCCGGGGAGTGTGAGGGGCAGCGCCCCTCATCCCCAACCTCGCGCANNNCGCTGCAGCCTACCCCTTCAGCGCGATGTCATAGGTCACCCAGCCCGTGCGGGTTGCCAGCTTGTCGTAGGCCCCACGCCCGCGATAGTTNTCCTCTGCCGTGATCCAGCGCAGCGTGCCCCAGCCGTTGTTTTTCGCCACCGTCTCAACCGCTTTGATCAGCGCCTGTGCGGCCCCGGNNCCGCGAGCCTGCGGGCTGACGAACAGATCATCCAGAAAACAGTTCGTCGCNGCGCGCAACTGGCTGACAAAGGGACGGTAATGGGTAAANCCGACAAGCGCGCCGCTGGCATCCTGTGCCACGATGCAANTGCTGCCGTGATCGGGGTCCATCANCCAGCCAAAGACGGTTTCACGCATCTGCGGCGTCTGNTCGACCTTGTAGAAGGCGGCNTANCCGGCAAAGAGCGTTTCCCAGGCGCTGCGATCCGCGGCGTCCATCGGGCGGGTGGTGAGTGTCATACCTTATGTTCCTTTCGGTGCATGCGCGCGCGGCGGTTACCCCTCGGGGCGGGCGTTTTCAGTCTGCTCNAAATATTGTTTCAAACGGTCGGGCAGGGGATACCGACCGGAGCCGTCCCGTTCCAGCAGCACCAAAATACACTCGAACGTTGCCCGCAGCTCGCGGCCCACCCAAACCTCTTGCGCCAAAGCGTAAGAGGTGTTGCGAAAGCTGGTGCAGCGGCAGGTCACGATGTAATTCTCGCGCTCCAGCATCTCTTGCAGATAGCGGATTGATCCTGACCGGATCACCACGCGCGGGCCGGGGCTGTCGATCAGCCCGCGTTCCACCAATGACTGCGTATNGCGGATGCGCAGCCGTTCGAACCATTCGAAATAGACGGTGTTATTGACGTGGTTATTGGTGTCCAGATCAGAGAAGCGGACCTGATCTGCCATGGCCAGCGGTTGCGGTGTCGGCATACCGGCGGCGCGTTGCTGATCGGGGGAAAGGGGCGTGTGATAAATAACTGTCATGAACCCTGCGTAAGCAGCAATGAGGGCGCTTGCAAGACTGGGNTGATTTGTCCATTTTGCACCCAACGANTAATTGGGAGGATGCGCCATGCTTGGCCAAATGATGAATAAACCGCTGCTGATTTCGAGCTTGATCGAACACGCACAACGCTTTCACAGCGAGACAGAGATTGTCTCTGTCAAGACCACCGGCGGGTTGGAGCAGACCTCTTGGGGTCAAGTCGCGCGCAANGCCCGTGCGCTGGCNTCTGCGCTGACAAATCTGGGGCTGGACCCGCAGGCGCGCTGCGGCACCATCGCCTGGAACAACCGCCGTCACCTCGANATCTACTTTGGTGCATCGGGCGGCGGCTTCGTCTGCCACACCATCAACCCGCGTCTNTTCCCCGAACAGCTTGTCTATATCCTGAACCACGCCGAAGATAAGGTGCTGTTCATCGACAAGACGTTTGTGCCGCTGATTGCGGGCATTCAGGACAAGCTTGAACATCTTGAGCATGTCGTTCTGATGGAAGGCACCGANGAAGAAGCCGCCGCGCAACTGCCCGGGATCAAGTTCTATGACGACCTGATCGCCAGCGGNGACCCAGAGTTCATCTGGCCGGATCTGGACGAGAACACCGCCTCCAGCCTGTGCTACACTTCGGGCACCACGGGTAACCCCAAGGGCGTTCTGTATTCACACCGTTCGACCGTGTTGCACAGCTTCGGGATCAACCTGGCCGACAGCATTGCGATCACGGCCAAGGATGTGGTGCTGCCCGTCGTCCCGATGTTCCACGTCAACGCCTGGGGCGCGCCCTATGCCTGCGCTATGGTTGGCGCGGCGATGGTAATGCCCGGTCCCGGTCTNGATGGCCCGTCGCTGGTGAAACTGATCGACACCAACCATGTGTCGCTGGCGCTTGGCGTTCCAACCATCTGGCTAGGGCTGCTGAACGAGGCGGATAAGATCGGCAGCAAGCTGGAAAGCCTGCAGCGTACNGTNGTTGGCGGCTCTGCCTGCCCGCCGTCGATGATGACCGCCTTCCGCGAGAAATACGGGGTAGAGACGATNCACGCCTGGGGCATGACAGAGATGTCGCCCGTTGGCAGCATCAACCAGCTGCTGGCCAAACACACCAAGCTTCCTGCNGACGCGCAAAACAAGCTGCGCGANAANCAGGGTCGTCCNGTCTTTGGTGTGGATCTTGAAATCCTTGATGACGACGGCAATCCCGTGGCGCATGACGGCGTGACGCAGGGCGATCTGGTCACCAAGGGCTACTGGATTCTTGACAGCTATTTCCGCAAGACCCGCAGCGAGACNCTGAACAAGGACGGTTGGTTCGACACGGGCGATGTGGCNACAATGGACCCCGACGGCTANGTCACGATCCGCGATCGGTCAAAAGATATCATCAAGTCGGGCGGCGAATGGATCAGCTCGGTCGAGCTTGAAAACATCGCGATCGGTCATCCGCAAATCGCGGATGCGGCCGTCATCGGGGCCCGTCACGAGAAATGGGACGAACGTCCGATCCTGATTGCCGTGAAAGCCGAAGGNCAGGACCCGAGCGAGGCAGAAATTCTGTCGATCTTCGAAGATAAGATCGCCAAATGGCAGATCCCTGATCGCGTCGTCTTTACCGACGCATTGCCGCGCAACGCGACCGGCAAGGTGTTGAAACGTGATCTGCGCGAAAGCTTCGGCGAAGTGCTGATCAACGGCTGATGAATGCTTCACCGGGGCAGGCNGCTNCCCCGGTGACTGAGCTNTCTTCTGTCCCACAGTATAGAATATATGCGGGGCAGGAGCGTTATATGTGGTCTTCAGAAGGGCGCATTATGAAGCGGAGACATTGACCTTAAACGTAGGTCTGTCGCCGACAGTGGCACCTCGTACAGACTTTTTGCGGCATGGTTGTACTGTCACGCCACCTGTGGAGATTAAATTTGCACGGCACGCGTGAAAGCGCCCGAACGAGCTTCGAAAACATGGATCACCTGGAATGTCTGCCAAATAAACTTGGCGAAGTGTAANAAACGGATAATCGTACTATAAAAACTGGTTATCGAAATATTAGCGCAATTTTAAAGTGNAATGTCTAGCGATAAATACTCTTTAGCGTTAANAGCTTACGTCTGGTAACACGTTGGGGTTGTGGGTAATATTGCGAGATCGGGCAGATTGATCATCGACCGTTGGGCTCATACCCAAAGGTGCTCTGTGAATTGTTGATATGAAAATACCCCGTGACATCCGAGCACAAAAAANCCGCGCAGCGNGGCAATCGTTGCGCGGGTGTGATCTNCCTTAGGTAGTGTGANNGCNTCTCTCGCTTCACCCGCGNCCGCGATAGGGCGGCACGCCTTGATCGGGAATCCAGACGCTTTTGGGNGTCTCGCCCGTTTGCCAGAACACGTCGATAGGGATGCCCCCGCGCGGATACCANTANCCGCCGATGCGCAGCCAGCGGGGCGACAGCAGCTCTACCAGACGGCGGCCGATCNAGACGGTGCAATCCTCGTGAAAGGCACCGTGGTTGCGAAATGCGCCCAGGTAAAGCTTGAGCGATTTGGANTCGACCAGATANTGATCCGGCACATAGTCAATCACNAGATGNGCNAAGTCGGGTTGGCCGGTCATCGGGCAAAGCGAGGTGAACTCGGGCGCGGTGAAGCGCACGCAATAATCNACATCGGCCTGAGGGTTCGCGACTTTCTCGAGCATCGCTTCTTCGGGCGAGGCGGGAAGCTCTGTCTTGCCGCCAAGCTGCTGCAAATCGCTGTAAATCGTTTCCATAAATCCTCCGGTGGCGGGTCAGACCCCGCGTTTGTTGCCCCATAGCAATACATGTAGTTGNGGCAGCAGGCGCGGCGTGAACCAGCGATCTGCCATGGTTTTNTCCACCAGCCACAATAGCTTANCCGCCAGCACCTGCGGATCGACAGCGACGCTNGGGTCGACCTCGTCGTTGCCCGGTTGCAGATAAAGCGGCAGTTGGGGGTAGCGGNTGGCGGCGTCGCGGGCCCAATCGTAATCCGCGTCGTCGAATATCACGATCTTCATCACCGTCTGGGCCGCCGTTTCGCCAGCCGCAACGCAACGGTCGAAAGCGGCCCAATCCACCGTCTCGCCGCTGGATGGTGGTTTCGGGCTCAGCACAAGACAATCCAGCTGNCCGAACCACGGCTTNGCGATGGAGCCTTGCGTCTCGCAGGCAAAACGGTAGCCGGCGGCATGACCCAATTGNATCAAGGGCGCGAAGTCCTGAATGGCGGGGTTGCCGCCTGACAAGGATACGGTCAGCGGCGTGTTGTNTGACAGGCGCTGCACCTCTTGCCAGACCGCGTCGGTCNACATGNTGGCCCAGTCATGGCGGAATGCGGGATCGACCGCNTGCATGCTGTCACACCACGCGCANCGATAGTCACAGCCGCCCGTGCGCACAAAGACGGTGGGTTCNCCGATCAGCGCGCCTTCGCCCTGTATCGTGGGNCCGAANACCTCGGCGATGCGCAGCTGGCTCATGGCCGGTACTCTGCCCAGGTTTTGGGCGTCTCGCTGACCTTGACGGCGGTGGTTTCGGGCCAGTGCTGCGCGCACCATTCATAGAGATGACGCGCCATATTCTCGCCGGTGGAGACAAAATCCAGCACGTCGTTGAGGTGACGATGATCGAAAGTCTCGTCTATGTAGGTCTTGAGCGGCTTCAGCTCTCCGTAGTCGCGAACGAAACCGTCGGCGTTCAGCTCTTTGGCCCGAAGCTCCACCACCACGACATAGTTATGCCCGTGCAGGCGGGCGCATTGGTGGCCATCGGGCAGATGCGACAGCTGATGTGAGGCGGAGAAATGGAACTCTTTCGTAATGGTATACATCAGGCGAGGATCTTCCGCTTGACCGCTTCGGCCCAGAAATCGGGATCGTCATATTGGGTCGGGTCGGCAACCCCCGCCAGATCGAAAGCCTCGCGCCGTTCCACGCAGGTGCCACAGCGCCCGCAGTGATGCACGCCGCCTTTGTAGCAAGACCATGTCTCCGCGAAGGGGGTGTTATGGCGCTGGCCTTCAGTCACGATATCCGCTTTTGAACGGTGCACGAAAGGCGTGTAAAGCGACACATCGGCATAGCCGTCCAGCGCCATATATTGCATGAACTCAAACGCTTGGGTGAAATCGGGGCGGCAGTCGGGGTAGATAAAGTGATCGCCTCCATGCACCGCGGTTGCGACCGCCTGATCCCCCCGTGCGGCGGCAATGCCATAGGCGACCGTCAGCATGATCGCATTCCGGTTGGGGACAACGGTGACCCGCATCGTTTCTTCGGCGTAATGCCCGTCGGGTACATCCACATCATCAGTCAGCGCGGATCCGGTCAGCGCCGCACCGATCCCGCGCATATCGATGATGTCATGGGGAACATCCAGACGTTTGGCGCAAAGCGCGGCATAGTCTAGTTCCTTGCGGTGACGTTGGCCGTAGTCGAAAGACACGAGCCCCGTCAGCTTGCGCTTGGCCGCCACCATATGAGCGAGCGACACAGAATCCAATCCGCCGGAGCAGATGACAATCGTTTTCATTTCTTAACCCTTGTTTTGATGCCCGGGTAGGCTGCGACCGGGAAGGCGCCTGATAGACGAGACGATCAAGGATGCCAAGGGGGGCAATGCGGCGGATTTGGCGCGAAATGTCGCATTCGCAGCGTCACTCATAGAAAAACCGCCAGACCGGTGGGGTCTGGCGGCACGGCACATTCTTTCCGCGAACGGGTGGGAGGCGCCCGCGCGCAGTCAGATCAGGCGCAAACCCGTGATCAGGCGGATTGCATCAGCAAAGCCTGGTTCTTCCATTCGGGGTCGGTGACAGCATCGACCAAAGCGGCGGCAACATCGCCACGGGCGGCCTTGGCTTTGACGTCAACGCTGTCACCAAAGATCATATTCCGATTGCCCGCATCATCCGTCAGCGCGACGGGGCGCAGGATAGCGTAGTCGAGGCCGGAGTTTCGCAGATGCACGTCGGCTTCGTGTTTGGCTTGCAGATAATGCGCAAGCTCGCTGTCTGGGTCGGGGTTGTCTGCGCCGACGCTGCTGAGCATCACAAAGCGCGAGATGCCGGCCTTGGCGGCGATATCAACCAGATCTTTGGCACCATCGCGGTCGACCTTGTCGGTCATCTCTGGCCCTGTGGTCCCGCCGGAGCCCGCGGCAAAGATCACCGCATCGCAGTCTTCGCAGGCGTCAGCGGTCAGATTGGTCAGGTCCCCCTTGCGCAGCACCACATCGGAGGCCAGCGCACTGGTGTCAGAGGAATCGCGGACAAGGGCGATCGGCGTGTGACCCTGTTCGCGGAGTTGTTCAGTGACGCGGATACCGGTTTTGCCGGTCGCGCCGGCGACGAGAATATTCATGGTTGTAATCCTTGTTATACGTGTCGCGGAAAAACTGCCCGCCGCGCGGCCTTCGCGCAGCGGGCGGTATTTTACAGCAGCGACAATAGCTTGTGGGCGGCTTCTTCCGAAGACGCGGGGTTCTGGCCGGTCACAAGCTTGCCATCGGTCACCACGAAGGATGCCCAGTCGTCACCCTTCTTGTAGGTGCCACCATTGGTCTTGAGCATATCTTCGACCAGAAAGGGGACCACATCGGTCAGGCCCACGGCCTCTTCCTCGGTATTGGTGAAACCGGTGACGGTTTTGCCCGATACCAGCGGTTTGTCGTCGGTGCCTTTGGTGTGCTTGAACACTGCTGGCGCGTGGCAGACGGCCCCGACGGGGCGGTCGCTGGCGGCAAAGCTTTCGATCAGGTTGATGCTGGCCTTGTCTTCGGCCAGATCCCACAGCGGGCCGTGGCCGCCGGGGTAGAAGATTGCGTCGAAACCGTCAGCCGAAACGCTCGATAGCACCTCGGTATTGGCCAGCTCTTTCTGTGCGGCGTCATCGCTCTTGAACCGTTTGGTCGCTTCGGTCTGCGCATCATCTGCATCGCTGGACGGATCAAGCGGCGGCTGTCCGCCTTTGGGCGATGCCAAAGTGATCTCTGCACCAGCGTCTTTGAACACGTAATAGGGGGCCGCGAACTCTTCGAGCCAGAAACCGGTTTTGTTACCAGTATCGCCCAGCTTGTCGTGGGAGGTGAGTACCATGAGAATTTTCATGTTTTTGGGCCTTTCAATTCATTTCTTATACCGGTCAGGGCGTCATTAGGGACGCCGCAATAACGACCGCGTAGACCGTTCAACGAATGGGCGCGCCCGTTGTTCCGCGATATGTCTGACGTTTTTGTGAATGATGCGGGTGCGGGTTCTGCAATGGCGCATATGCTCTGGCACCACGGGGGCAAAGCGATTAAACCCGCGGTAGTTTTTCGAGCGAAAGGTCCGGCCGGATGCATAGAGTAGAACTAGCCGAACGGCCCCACTGGCGCGACCACGCCGAAGAGGTCGGTTTTTCCTTCGCGGACATGCACGGCGAACCCTATTGGGACGAAACCTCTGTCTATGCGTTCTCGCTTGACCAGATTGAAAATGATATCGAAGACCCCGCAACCGCGCTGCATGGTATGTGCCGCGAGGCGGTGGATCACATCCTTGCCAGCGAAGAGCTGTTGGACAAGCTTGCCATTCCCGAAGCGCACCGTGACCTCATTGCGAACAGCTGGAAGCAAGGCGACCCCGAGATCTATGGCCGCTTCGATCTGGCATATGACGGGCAGGGGCCTGCCAAACTGCTGGAGTATAATGCCGATACGCCGACCTCGCTTTATGAATCGGCGTCCTTCCAGTGGCAGTGGTTGGAAGATCAGCTAGAAGCAGGCAACCTGCCCGAGGGGGCGGATCAGTTCAACGGCATCCACGAGGCGCTTGTCGCGCGTTTCGCCGACGTGTTCGAACCCGATAGCGATCTGCATTTCACCGCCGTGGCGGGCAATCCCGAAGACTACGGCACGGTCGAGGCTATGGGCTGGGCCGCGCGCGAGGCGGGGTTGGGCGCGCATTATTGCGACCTTGATAAAATCGCGCTGAGCGATGACGGGCAGTTTCTGGATGATGAGGACCGCCGCATCGCCGTCTTGTTCAAACTCTACCCTTGGGAAGACCTGCTGCGCGACGACTACGCAGACCACATCGAAGGCTCTGGCTGTCTGTTTCTTGAACCCGCATGGAAAGCGCTGCTGTCCAACAAGGGCCTGCTGCCCGTGCTGTGGGAGATGTTCGAGGATCACCCGAACCTGCTCCCTGCGTTCTTTGAACAGGATGTGGGCGAGGCGATGGCGGGGCGCGGCTCTGTCACGGGGCGTGCGGCGGATGCCTTTGACCGTGCGCGGGCAGGGCTTGCACGGGCCCATGTGCGCAAACCGATCCTGTCGCGCGAAGGGGCCTCGGTCGAGATCGTGAAATCCGGCCAGATCATCGAAAGTGCCAGCAACACGGCGTATGCCGAACACNCNCGTATCCTTCAGGCCTATGCGCCNTTGCCGCAGTTCGACGGGATGCGCCCCGTGNTCGGCGCGTGGATCATTGGGCANACCTGTGCGGGCATCGGCCTGCGCGAGGACCGGTCAAGGATCACGCAGGATNTGTCNCGTTTCAAACCCCATTACATTGCGCCATATTCCGGTTAGCATCGTCGCCCAATCGCCGAACCACAGCAGAAAGCAGATCATCATGACAAAACGGTCAAAACGCGTCGCCATCGCGATCATCGGGGCCACCGCCTTTACACTGGCCGGTTGCCGCGACGAAAAGATTGATGCCGCTGCCTTTCCCGATGTGCAAAGCTGCAAGAACGAGGCGTCNTTNGGGGGCACATTCACCGCCGCCGATTGTGAAACCGCNTTTGCCGAGGCAGAGNCGCTGCANGTGGAATCCGCACCGCGCTACAACAGTCTGGATGTCTGCGAAGANCAACACGGCGAAGGGGCCTGCGGGTCAGAGGCGCAGCANACACAGGGCGGATCGGGCGGTATNTTTATGCCGTTGCTCGCGGGCTATCTGATCGGGAACATGCTGGGCGGGCGGTCGGGCATGGCCGCAAGCCAGCCGATGTATAAGACGGCGGATGGCAAGTTCACCAATGCGGCGCGCACCAGCACCTATTCCAGCAACAAGGGGGCNGCCAAGCTCAGCACCTCGCAATTCACCCGCCCCGCGACGACCGTGGGCAAAACCCCGATGACCCGTGCGACGGCGAAATCCCGCGGCGGTTTCGGGAAGGTGGGNAGNGGGCGCACGGGCTTNGGCGGCTAAGGNTGCGGGNGNNGCACACGCAGACGTGACCGCAGCAGCCGCAACCGCAGGAACTTGATACGACGGCCANGTGTTTGCCCTTCGACGCGAATAAGCGAAGAAGGAGCAGACATGTCCAAGATCACGACAATCAATCCCGCCACCGAAGAAGAGATCCAGTCCTACGATCTGATGAGCGAGGCAGAGGCTATTCAGCGGGTTGAAGCCTGTCATGACGCGCATCTTGAATGGCGCAAACTGTCGCACAAGGAACGCGCGCCCTATCTGACCAAGATCGCCGCCAAGCTGCGCGAGAACGCGGATGAACTGGCCGCTCTTATGACGCGCGAAACAGGCAAGCTTCTGAAAGACGGCAAGACCGAGGTAGAGATTTGCGCGGCCATCTTTGAATATACTGCCAAGAACGGCCCCGACGTGCTTGCGGATGAAGAACGCACCCACGGTGCCGACGGCAAGCGCGGGGTCGTGANNTATCAGCCTATCGGCGTCATCTATTCGATCCAGCCGTGGAACTTCCCACTGTANCANCCCNCCCGTGTGCTTGCGGCGAACCTGATGACNGGCAACGGTTGTGTTCTGAAACACGCGAGCATCTGCACCGGATCGGGCCTGCGCCTGCGCGAACTTTGTATCGAGGCAGGGCTACCCGAAGACCTGTTCCAAGTGATCCTNATCGACCACGACACCAGCGACAAGCTGATCGAACACCCCAANGTGCGTGGCGTGACAATGACGGGCAGCGATGGCGCGGGCCGTCACATCGGGTCGGTCGCCGCGAAGTCGCTGAAAAAGACCGTGCTCGAGCTTGGGTCCAANGACGCCTATCTGGTGCTTGAGGATGCTGATATCGAAACAGCGGTNAAATTCTCGGTTATGGGTCGGCTCTATAACAACGGGGAAACCTGTGTATCGGCGAAACGCTTTATTGTCGCCGATAAGGTCCATGACGCCTTTGTCGATGCCTTCGTCGCCGAGATGAAAAAGATCAATATGGGCGATCCGACCGACGAAAACGTTCAGCTGGGTCCANTGTCCAGNCANGACCAGTTCGAGACCGTGCGCGATCAGGTGAAAGAAAGCGTCGATAAAGGTGCCAAGGTGCTGTGCGGTGGCGAGGTGCCTGACCGTACGGGGGCCTATTACCCTGCAACCGTTCTGTCCGACCTCAAACCCGGTATGCCNGCGTTTGACGATGAAATCTTCGGGCCCGTTGCGTCGATCATCCGTGCGAAGGATGANGAAGACGCGATGCGTCTGGCNAATGACAGCCGCTATGGTCTGGGCGGCGGGATATTCTCGAAGGANGAGGACCGCGCCTTGAAGCTCGCGAAAGAGCATTTCGACACAGGCATGATCCGCATCAACTCCTTCGGGGCTGCCGATCCGAATATGCCCTTTGGCGGGGTGAAAGATTCCGGCTATGGGCGTGAGCATGGCGGATTTGGCATGAANGAATTTGCCAATGCTAAGGCGATTTTCCTGCCCTAAGCCTGCAAGGCAACGGTAACGTGGTGCGCGCGTCGGAGATCTATCCGGCGCGCGCAACTTATTTGGGCACGAAGGTTAAGGTTTACGCAAAGTTAACAAATGAGGCGCGCGCGCCACACATCTCCAATTGTATTATGCCGGCGGAACCTCGCCCTGCCACGGAATAGATTGTTCTTTTAAACTTGGTCGCTTCATGTAATCCGCAGCTACGCTGCGCTTCAGGCGGATCAGTGCTTGCCCTTAAGTAGAACAAAGCGCACCCACATCGGTGGTATCTGGTCACTGGTCGCGTTTTTTGTCGCGACGGTCATCATTACCTACGCCGCCGGCCGTCTGGATCGTCTGCTCTCCGAAGCTTTCGTATACGAAGCCCGCGCCCAGACATATCTGGACCTGCTTGAGGTGCGCGAACAGTTTGAAGAGATTATTCACGAACGGTCCCTCGCGCTGCGCGAGCTTGCGACGTTCATCAGCGAGAACCCCTTTGCGAAACAGGAAGAATTTACCCAGCGGGTTCAGAATATACGTGAAATCGACGACACGGTCATCAATGTCGCTGCCGCGCCCGAACTTGTTGTGACCCTGATCCACCCGCTCGCGCCGAACATGGGCGCGCTTGGGTTAGATTACCGCACAAACGAAGACCAGTTTCCCGGCATTGAACGGATGCTGGACTTGGGCAAAGAACTGATGACCGGCCCCGTCGATCTGGTGCAAGGCGGTAAGGGGCTGATCCTGCGCGCCCCTGTCTATTGGCCCGATCCAGACTTTGCCACCGAAGGCGATGTTGACGGCAGCAAACGCCAGCTGTGGGGGATCGTATCGCTTGTGCTGGACTATGATCAATTCCTGATCAATTCCGGCATACGTGAGGCCGAAGAACGCTATGACATCCTCATTCATGCGGCCTCTCCGCAGGTGGGGGTAGGACCGCAGATGTTCACCTACGGCGATCGGGGCCTGCTGGAGGCGGACACTGTTACGTTGGAATTCGATTTCTCCTTCGAGGAATGGATGCTGGAAGCACGCACCAAGGGCGGGTGGCCCAAACACGCGCCCGATCAATGGTCAAAACGCGCGCTCATCGCGTCGGCCGGGCTGATGCTTTTGGGCACGCTGCTTTACGTGCTGCAGGTGTCAGAGCGGCGCAAACGTGCCGAAGTCCTGCTAAGCAGCGGGATCGAAGCGCTGAACGACGGGTTTGTCATGTTCGACGCGCAGGATCGTTTGCTTCTGAGCAACTCGAAATACAAAGAGATGTACGAGCTTCCCTCTGAAGTTCTCAAGCCCGGAACACCTTTTGCCGAGCTGCTGCGTATCGGTGTCAAAAGCAAGCAGTTTCCCATGGGGCGCTATAACGAGGAAGAGTGGATCGAGCGTCGCTTGGCCATCCATCGCGAAAACAGGACCTCCGAGACAGAACAACACTTGTCGGGCGGGCGCGTGATCAAAGCCTCTGACCGGCCTTTGGCAGACGGTAGCTATGTCGGCCTGCGCGTGGATGTGACCGAGCTGAGCCACGCCAAGGATGCCGCCGAAGCTGCCAGCAAGGCCAAGACGGATTTCATGGGCGTCCTCAGCCACGAGCTGCGCACGCCGCTGACGGTGATCATGGGAGTGGCGCAGCTTTCCCGCAACGCGCGTATGCTGTCGTCTTCCAAGGCGCTGCTCAAGGGCTATGAGGACGGGGAGATCAGCCACGCAGAGGCAAAACGCCTGCTGGATGAGATGTACGACCAGCTGTCCGGCCTGATGAACCGGTTGGTGCAATCCGGCGAGCATCTGTTGCACCTCATCAACGAGATCCTCGACGTGGCCAAGATCGAATCCGGCAGCCTGGTGATCGAACCCAGTCCTTGTGCGGTGCAGGATATTGTCGATCCGGTGATCGAACAGCTTCGCACACTTTCAAGCAAGAAGGGTCTGGCCTTTGATGTGGTGCAAGAGGCGGATATGGTCTTTGCCGATAAAGTGCGCGCGCGGCAGATCCTGTTCAACCTGATCGGCAACGCGATCAAATTCACCGACACCGGTTTCGTCCGTCTGGTGGTGAAACCCGTGGGCGATGTCGTCAGCTTCGAAGTGCATGACAGCGGTGCCGGCATCCCAGAAGCTGAACTCCAAAGCATTTTCGAGGTGTTCTATCAAGTCGATTCCACCGCCACGCGTCGGGCAGGCGGCACGGGCATGGGGCTCGCGATTTCGCGCAGTCTGGCGGAAATGCAGGGCGGCAGCCTTAGCGTGTCCAGCGTCGTCGGGCAGGGCAGCTGCTTTATCCTGACACTCCCGATCCGCGCCGCGCAAAGCCTCGAGGTAAACGCTGCCGCCTGAGGCCACGCGAAACAGCGCGATTGTCCCGCGGATCGTAGCATGCAGCCCCAAAGTAACCTTGTATTTTCAGACGGAATGCGGCGGTTTCAGTGTGAATACTGAAAGTTTGGTAGGCCCGGCAGGCATATCAAAATGAACAAAATCCTCAACAAAACATGGATCAAGGTGGACCACGTAGAGCCATTTCTGGGCCTTTTAAGATCAATGGGTTACATGGAATGTGGACCACGTTTGTCGCAGGTCTTGTGTTAAATCAATGAGCATAAAAGGCTCTAAATTGAGAACCGTTCTGTCTGATTTTGGAAGCCGATTAGTGTACTTTAGTTTGGTTAAATCGTTCTAAGTTGCATATTTATACTAAACCAAGGGCATTCTCTCATCGGTAGGTCCGATTCCTTCTCTTTAAAAATCGCGGTAATTTATCCCGCAAAATTCAGCACGTTGCGAACCTAAGTGCTGCTTGCGGTAAACGACAGCTTTGAGTCCAAGGTGCCGTATATTTTGCAACTTGGTAAATGGGTCAGCCAAGAACTTTGATGGTGCACATGCGCCTAATAGACAGCGCTAACTCCGAGATGGGAATATGTTTCTGTTCCTACTTTACCGTTGATCATCAACTGCAAGCTCTACATTTGCCAACCTAAGGTCCGACCTGATTTGGGATACAAAATGTTGGATCTTTCCTTCGGGGAAAACGTCTTCGAGCGCCCGCTTTCTATACAGCATCTTGACACCCGTCTCATGGCAGGTTGCCCATACACCATCCTCGGCGTCGGTTGTTTCATTCCTCCAAAGGTCCCTGGCATTACTGCCCGCTGAGATGTGATCGATGATGAAGGCGTACAAATATAAGATCGACGCTGACTTCTCCGCGGGCATTAGGCGCGATGGATCTGGGGCTTTATCTTCGCCGACCTGTTCATTGTTTTCATCAAAAACACCAGTATCACTATCAAGGTGAGCCACTACAAACCAGTCGCCGTCACTCAGTGGCATATCACGGCGAATGCCTCTTGGCAGGAAGCAAGCCAGCATGTTGTGGAAAGGGACCCCGTCCCATGTCCATTTATCCATAGGCCGACTTAGAGAAGTAGCGGGCCTAAGTGTGTAAACAGGGTCCCAGTACGCGAACTCCAATTCCGGGAAAAGGTTTTCGACCTCCCGCATCAGGTGATGGGTTTGCTTATGATATGCCACGACGATCCGGTACGCGCGCCGGACGTCGGTAAGGGCTGATTTCCAATCTGTGTTTGTGTGCATTTCTTTTCCTACATAGATAGTAGTGCAAGGGTTTGCTCCGCGGTCCGAAGTGGTTTTATGGCTTCAAGTTGCCTTGGAGTCTCAATGTAACTGTACCCGTACAGCCCGAGACCCTTGATCATATCCTTCAAAATTCTTTTTTCTTCAGGACTTGAATGGTTTGTTTCACAACAGGCTTTGACCAGTTCCATCCAGCCTATCATGCCGAACGACAGTTTCTCTATATTGGCGGCTTGGAAGCGTTTTTCTTTACCGAGTTCCGCCAGCATATTCTCGCGCCAGAGCATGCTGTTTTTAACTCCGCCGATAGCGAGATATACTACACTATCTGCCGGCTGGAGCTCTTCAGATTGCAGCAGCTGGCCATAGGCCGAAAGCTGATAGGCCCATTGGTTAACGTCTTGTGAATTACCCCAAAACTTGGATTCGACGATCAAATGGTAGCGTTTTACAGGGTCACCGAGATCGAACTGCATGAACACATCAGGTTCCACGCCGAGTTTCCGTTCCTGATGCTCCCACATGGGCCAGAATTCGATCTCGACCAACTCTCCGACACGGAAGTCGTCGAGCATATTTCCTGAAGCTTTTCTCAAAATGGACCAAGCCGTTGGACCAGAAAGATACGACAGCCGCTCGATAACTGTAGCAGTGATCAAATCCTCGCTGCCTCTAAATATATCCCGCCACTTGGTGACAGTGTCACCGGAATGTATACGACCTGATTTGCTGGAAAGGATTGCGTGTAACATGTGACCTCGAGACCTATGCTTTTTTCAGTTATACCAGTGCGGCGGAAAGCTGTGTAATTTAACGATTAACCACTCAAACTGAACGTATTTATCTAAAGCGCCACTGGAACACCCGAAATTTGAATAGGGTGCCGTATTAGAATGCACGCCGTTGTTTTCGATTTCACAGCGAGTGTAACCCCGCTGGTGCCATGTTGGGTCGCTTACTGTTGTATGTCGAGGGCCATTCTGTGGCCTGGCCCTTACTAATACTGGCAGACCTCGCTTTGGATACCTCGGCCAGCTCGCCTCGGCGCTCGCACCTCCAAGGCCGTTGAATACTATGCCCCATCAATAATCAAAACCGCTATCAGCCTCTCTATCTGGCCAATAGTAATCATCTTCAATTTTAGTTTTCGCCTCAACATCAGAGTCGAGGCCGCTAAGGAGATCTGAAAGTGTTAAACGTTTATGGTGAATCACTTTCCCGTCGTTTTGCGGCTGTATTGCACCCCGGTCCACTGTGTAGCTACGTTGCCCAGTTTCCTCAGTGGTTTTCTGATTGCTGTCGTCTAACTCAAAGGCTTTTCGAATCTTCTCGGTTTCGCTGGGCTCGAAGTCTTTTGAGCTTACCCGCCCTGGCAAAACATCTAACCCAAAAGCCGAAGGGTCATAGAACTCCACTCCGTTCTTTTCTGCAAACACGAAGAAAGATCCAGGGTCGACTTTGTTGGTCTTGGACCGCTTGATTTTTTTCTGATATTCTTTTGGGGTCCATCCTCGCCTCTCCGTTTCATATAGATACAGCCAAGATGGAGACGATAAATCTCGAGCTGCATGCCTCTTAGAAAGAATGGACGAGGCGTCGGAAGCGTTGAGCAGGTTTTTCTGATCCATGTGGGCCAGCATCAAATCTACGAGAGAGCAGTCAAGGTCAATGCAATGTTCGCATAATGCCGCTCCAAGAGTTTGATCAAATCTTAGATATAGATACAAATACCAAAGCACAGAAATAACATCATGCTTTCGCAAGCCGTCTTTGATACCGTATTGGATTAGGCGCATCTGGGCACTTGAAAGACCTTCGTTCCGCTTTAGACCAATTAGGAGAGGAGCTACGAAAGTTACTGCCCATGGAACCGAAAACAATAAACGCTGCAAATGCGAAATAGCATGATCTCTCGTGCTATAACTTGAAATTCTTTTCGAGTATCGACTCAGGCTGTAGCCGAGAATGTTTGCATTTGGGGATAGCTCTCTATGGGCCGATATGATGGAGAAAAGTGAATCCAAAAAGTCTTTGCCTTTCAGGGAGGAAATCAAATTTAGTTCCTTAACCCACGCATGGTTTTCATTAGTGATCGAGTCTGAAATTACCTCTTTGTCTTCGCGTGATCGAAGTTCGAATTTTCTTATTTCTCTCTCGAATGTAGCTTTTATTGAATCGCATTCCTGAATGCTCATGCTTCCGAATTTGTAGTCGTCAATGTTGTGATAATACTCATCTCCAATGTTACTTTTTAAGCTTTTGTCCAACTCAATATCTATTCTTGCTAAGACAATTTCCGAAGCGATCCGAGATGTGTCTGGGCCAATCGGAATTCCAATAGTCTGGTTGTTGTTGCATGCCCTCAGCAGCTTGTCCGTTTCGCTTGACCAATGCTTTTCAAGCGTTCCGTCGCGATAGCGACTTTGACCTTCCTCTTTTCCCAGAATAGCCCATGGCAGGGAGTGCGTGTAAATTGATCCGTAAAACCTATTGATATCAAGATTTAGCGTGAAAGGGAAAGATGAAGAAATAGCATCTGCCATTCTCTCTCTGTTTAGGAAGCTGGTTGGAGTGAAAGAGCGCCCAGGCGTATGCGGGTCTCCTGGAAATCTTATTGGAAAGGCGCTTCTATTAGCCTTCCTAAGATGATTAGAATGAATCGCCCCGAGTTTGTCGGAGACCATCAACTTAAGTAAGGATGACGGTTATGACAAAAAGCAAAATGGCAAATCGCTATTCACC
>NZ_NHBI01000008.1:0-19058 GCF_002167505.1 Sulfitobacter sp. TMED3
CTTCAGTCCAATGATGTGGATATGGCAATCGCCAAAGCCATGGGATGCCTCACCATTTTCGCTAAATCTTTGATCCTGAGTAGCTAAATCAAGATCACCTGTATCGGTACCAAAAATAACTTTTTCAAAGACCGCTTCACCTGCCTCAAACACATGGGCATCGGCTTTTGCACTGCTGAAATTCAGAGCAGCCGCAAGCAGTATGGCTAACCCGATTTTAGCAACACGAATGGCGGACAAGTACTTCATAATGGGACCTTTACAGGACACGTAACCGATGGTCCATTCGCTTTTTGTCGCATGTTATTCACCATCAGAATCATAGGCTAACTTCCGTTCTGTTCTGCATCGCGCGCCTCATCATCAGCCGGATCAGCCTTCGGGGCCGCGTGCGCCGATGCCAAGGACCGGGACGGTGATTTAAAGCTCCGTTCCGTCAGAAAAGAGCAGGGTTAGCGGAAAGGTCTCCCCCTCGACGAGCGGAGATTGCAGTTGCATGAGCATGGCGTGATATCCGCCGGGTTCGAGGGCGATCATGCCCCCGAGCGGGATCATGATATCGTCCGCCGGAGCCATGCTGCTGACGCCGTCAGAATTGGTTCTGGTTTCGTGGATCGAGGCCATGTCGGAGATCTTCGCGCGAAGACCGATGAGAGAGATCGGATCGCTGCCCTCGTTCCGAACGGTCAGATAGGCCCCGCCCGGTCGCGACATTCCAAGGCTCGCGCGCGCCCAAGGGCTCTCGACCACAATCCATGCGTTGTCTGACAACTGCTGCGCTGACGATGCCATTGGCAAGCCCATCAGAAGAGTGACAGGCAGGCTCTGAATTGCGTTTGCGAAGGTTTTGAACACCTTGGTTCTCCTGTTCGTTCTAGTTGGTTGCTACAGCCTCGACTTCGGCTTGGACGAGCGACAAAAGCTGCTCCGCACCGAACTCTGGCAAAGGCTTACCGTTGACGAAGAACGTCGGTGTGCCCTGGATTCCGACAGCTTCTACATCGGCCCGGTCCTGATTGAGGACGCCGACGATGCTGGGTGACATGATCTGATTTGCGGCGGCGTCTGTGTCCAAGCCCGCCGCTCCGGCGATCTCCATGATGCGCTCAGCTGCCGGAGCGCCGTGAGAGGCCCAGGCAGGCTGATTTTCAAGCAGCGCTTCCAGCACGGGAACAAAAACGTCCTGCAACCGAGCCGCTTCCAGCACCTTGATTGCCAGCTCGGACCCTTCGCCGTGGAACGGCGTGTAGCGCATGACGACGCGCACATCGTCGGGGTATTGCGCCAGTATCTGCTTCACGATGGGATGGAAGGCGCGGCAGGCCTCGCAGGCTGGGTCGAAGAACTCCACGATGGTCACCGGCGCATCCTCGCGCCCGAGTAAGGGAGAATAGGACCGAACAAGACGATCCTGTTGTTCCAGCGGAGCGGCTGTCGCCACCGGGGTCGGATCGGGGCGCGACACGAACCACGCACCAGCCGCAAAAACGGCCAGCACCAGAGCGAGTATCGCAAGCAGAAGAGTCTTTCGGTTCATATTGAAATCCGTCGAAGTTGAATGAGAAGGACAAGGATCGCCCCGAACGTCAGCAGGGAAAGCAGAGGGATCGGTATACCGACGATCAGCATCGCGTCATCGGTGCAGGATGGCCCGGATGCAGTGCAGGGCACGATCGGCGCAGGCACGATCCCGGCGTAAAGCAGGAAATGGTAGAGGGCGACAGCACCGCCCAGAACGGCAAGGGGCGCGGCATAGCGCCAGATCGAGAGGTCGGCGCGCCACGCCGCCACGCCCAGGATGACCGCGAGCGGGAACATGAAGGCTCGTTGGAACCAGCACAGATTGCAGGGAGTCTGCCCCAGAACCTCTCCGATGAAGAGCACGGCAAGCGACCCAGACAAGGCGACGAACCATGCCGCGAACAGGAAAGCCACCGGATTCTCGGCACTTGGCGTTGCGTCTGGCCCAGCTGTCACGTGCCGATTCTTTCGCGAAGATCGGCAACGATCAGTCCGGGTTCCTGATCGTATTCGTAGATGCGGACGAACTCGCCCTCCGGATCGAACAGGAGGAAGGACGACGTGTGCCCTATCGTATAGCCGTCGGGTGACGAGGCTTCCTCGGTCTTCTGGTAGTAGATCTTGAAGGTCTCGGCTGTTCGTTCGATCTGGTCCGGCGATCCGCTCAACCCAAGGATTCCGGGACCGAACTGGGGAACGTAGTCGGCCAGAGCGCCTGGCGTATCCCTTTCAGGGTCGACCGTGATGAACAGGGGCTGGACGGCGGCACCTTCGGTGCCGAGATCGTCCATGACCTGCGCGATGGTTGCGAGCCCCATTGGACACACGTCGGGGCAGTTCGCAAATCCGAAAAAGACGAGCATCCAGCGCCCCCGGAAATCCTCGTCGGTCTGCACCATACCGGTATGGTCCGTCAGTTCGAAATCCGCAGCGAAACTCTCGGCCTCGGGGTCGACACGCGCGGTGGTCGGTCCTTGACCGCGTTCGGTCATCCAGAGCGTGGCTGACACCGCCGCAGCGACAACCACTGCCGACCAGAGAACTATCCGGACCTTCTTCATTGCTTGCGCTACCCACCTGTTCAGTTCGTCTGTGCGCGGGATACAAGCTACAGCAGATAGAGGTTCAAGCGAAAAGTTGCTCTTTGTTGTCCGAAGTCACACCAAAGTGAAACCTTGTCTTTTCATGGGAGTTGGCTCTTCGGTAAGCTACAGTCTTTGTAGATAGAAGGATCGCTCATGCTGGCTATTGGAACACTCTCGCGGAGAACCGGAACCAAGGTTCAGACGATCCGCTATTATGAAGAAATCGGTTTGATGAACGAGGCCGGAAGGACGGCGGGTGGCCAGCGCCGGTATTTCGAGAAAGATCTGGACCGGCTGGCTTTTATACGGCACTCCCGCCAGCTCGGCTTCTCGCTCGATTCCATCCGGGAGCTGCTAGATCTGTCGGACAACCCGTCCCAATCCTGCGCGGAGGCGGATTCGATCGCGCGTCGGCAACTCCACCAAGTCGAACAGCGGATCAAGCGTCTGCAAGCGCTCAAGAAGGAGTTGAAACGCATGGTCGCCGAGTGCGACGGTGACAGCGTTGCGGAGTGCAAGGTTCTGGAGGTCCTTCGAGACCATGCGGAATGTCTCACCGAGCACGACGAGATTGGGGCTTGAACGCCGCAATTGCCTATCCGCTGGCTGCTGTCGCGGAGATCAGCGGGTGTTTCGCCATCTGGGCGTGGTGGCGTCTTGGGGCATCACCGCTCTGGCTCGCACCCGGCATACTCGCGCTCGCGCTTTTCGGCTGGTTGCTGGCGCAGATCGAAACCAGCGCAGCGGGCCGCGCTTTCGCAGCCTACGGCGGCATCTACATCGGGGCCTCCATGCTCTGGATGTGGTTCGTCGAGGGCCAGCGACCTGACAGATGGGACTTCATAGGTACGTCTATCTGTTTGATCGGTGCCGCGATTATTCTTTCGGTGCCGAGAGAGACGTAAATATATTCTCTTGAACCTATAGTCGCTAGAGGTTCTATACACCTTTTTGATAGCGGCATCCGAAGAGGGCGTTTCCGGCCCCTTTGTTAGAAATCGGAAGGTTTGCCAGTTCGATGGTCAAAAGTGAATTCAGAGGGAAGAATGAAAAAGAGCGCCAGACGCTCTGGATTGTTCTATTTCTCAATCTCGCAATCGCTGCGGGGTTCTTCGCCACGGGAGCCATCGGCGATTCCAGCGCCCTGATCGCCAATGGTCTCGACAACACATCCGATAGCCTCGTCTATGGCATCAGCCTTCTGGCCTTGTCCCGGTCGTCGAAGTGGAAGCGGGGTGCCGCAAACGTATCCGGCGGATTGCTTCTGATCTTTGCGGTTGGCATTCTGATTGACGCTTGGCGGCGCTATGTCGGCGGTTCCGAACCGCTCGGAACTCTGATGATCGCAATGTCGCTGGTCGCTGCGGTCGTCAACCTCGCCTGCATCTGGCTGCTCGGGCGACTGAAGGAACCGGACGTGAACATCCGGGCCGCCAACACCTTCAGCCTCAACGATTTCGCATCGAACGGCGGCATCCTGATCGCGGGCGGTCTCGTTTGGTGGTTGGGCAGCAACTGGCCCGACCTCGTTGTCGGGGTCGCGGTGGCCGGCATCGCGGCATGGGGCGGCATAGGCATCCTGCGGGACGCGCACGAGGAACATCATGAAGCAGTGCATGAGGATCAGAAATGACGGCCGCTTGGGTCTACACGCTGATACCGGCTGCTGTAGCGATCGTGGGAGCCGTCGTCGCGGTCAATGTGCGACCTGGCCCCACGCTGGTCAGCGCCATCCAGCATTTCGCAGCAGGCGTCGTATTTGCTGCGGCGGCGGGTGAGATCATGCCGGATGTCGCCCATAGCGGATCGCCGATCGCGACGATCGTCGGAGGCTTTGCCGGAATCGGCGTGATGCTAGCGATCCGTCAGCTGGAACGGGTAATGAAGGGTTCGGCCGGGCTACTTACGCTCGTCGGCGTGGACATCCTGATCGATGGCCTGGTGCTCGGGATCGCCTTCGCGGCTGGGGCTCAAGCAGGCCTATTGCTGACCATCGCGCTCAGCGTCGAAGTTCTTTTTCTGGGTTTGGCCGTCACGACCGAGCTTTCGGAGACGGTGAAATCCAAGATGCGGATCGTCCTGATTATAGCGGCTCTCGTTGTCCTGCTTCCCGTCGGCGCGTTCATCGCAACGCCGGTCGCCAGCCTACCGGCGCATTACATCACCGGGTTTCTGAGCTTCGGCCTCATCGCGCTGCTCTACCTCGTGACCGAGGAACTGCTGGTGGAAGCGCATGAGACCCCCGACCGGCCATGGGTCGCGGCGATGTTTTTCGTTGGCTTCCTGCTGCTCCTCTCCCTCGAAGAGGTGATGTGATGGCCCGAGCCGCAATGAGAAGGAACCAGCATGCCGCATGATCATGCCCATATGGAGCCCAAGGAAGGTGACCGACGGGTCGCGATCGCCATCTGGGCCAACGGACTCCTGACGGTCGCCCAGATCGTCGGGGGAATACTCTCCGGCAGCCTCGCGCTGATCGCGGATGCCATCCACAACTTCTCCGACATGGCATCGCTCGTCATCGCATTCGGCGCCCGCAAAGTCGCGCGCCGCCCAGCGGACGCAAAGATGACCTTCGGATACGGCAGGGTCGAGATCGTGGCCGCGCTGATCAACTACACCTCTCTGATCATCATCGGCCTTTATCTGGTCTACGAAGGCGCGATGCGGTTTGTCGATCCGCCTGAAATCGAGGGCTGGACGGTGGTCATCCTGGGTGGTGTGGCCCTGTTCATCGACACCCTCACCGCGTGGCTGACCTATTCGATGCAGAAGGGCAGCGTGAACATCCGCGCGCTGTTCCTCCACAACCTCAGCGATGCGCTGGCGTCCGTGGCCGTGATCGTCGGTGGCGTTCTCATCCTGCTCTACGATATCCGCTGGGTTGATCCGGCGATCACCATCGGGATTGCCGTTTATATTCTCTGGCTCGCCTTCAGCGAGATCGGTGGCCCGATCCGCACCCTGATGTTGGGAAGCCCACCCGATATCGACACGGACAAGGTCATCGCGGCCGTCGAAAAAGTCGACGGTGTCGAGGAAGTGCATCATGCGCATTTCTGGCAGATGCAGGAGCATCGCGCGGCGCTCGATACACATGTCGTGGTCGCCCCGGATCGCTGGGAGGATGTCGAAAACATCAAGGAAGCGATCAAGACCCGCCTTTCGGAGGAGTTCGGAATCGATCACTCGACGCTGGAGTTCGAGAAGGCCGACAACAAACACGACGACGCAGCCCGTTACGGGCATGGATGAAAGGAGAACCTCATGTGGAAAGAAGTGAACATAGACGGCGACCGTGTGCTGGGGCTCGAATGCGACGGCAAGCTTTCGAAGCAGGATTTCGAGACGATGCACACCTGGCTCCATCGCGAATTGGAAGCGGCGGAGGACAAACCGGCGCTGGTCATCTTTATGGGCGCGTTTGAGGGCTATGAAAGTGCCGCAGCGATATGGGCGGACATGAAAGTGGACGCCCGACATGCGACTGATTTTTCGCGGGTCGCCATGATCGCTGATCAGAAGTGGATCGAATGGGGGACGAAGGTGGCGGATCTCGTGTTAGGTTCGGATTTTAAATGGTTCGACACCGATGAACGGGATGCGGCTATCACTTGGGCGCGCGAAAATTCTCTGGGTAGCGCGACGTAGATTGCCATGCCTGAGTTAAAGACTGTCATTCTCGCTGCCGGTTGCGTCGCCAATCTGCTGCTTGTCGTTGGGATACTCTGGTCAATCTTCCAACCGGAGCGACGTGTCTGGCCGCCGATTCACTCTACAGCAGTCCATAAGACCGTCGTCTGGGGACTTACGTGTGTCGGCTTCGGGTCTGCCATCGCTCTAGCTCTGCTAGAATGGGGTGCACTCGATTTCCCATGGATCATACGTGGGGGTCTTGGGCTTTGTCTGATTGTTCTGGTCTGGTCCGGAGTGATGCAGCTTGGAATGGCGGCGACGAGTGGCGATGAAGGCGTTCTGCGGACCCGTGGCCTCTACCGGGTTTCCCGCAATCCTCAGTATGTGGCTGACATTGCGATCCTCATCGGGATCGGAGTGCTCTCCGCATCGATCCTCGCGTGGCCAGTGATTTTTACAGGCGTAGCGGCATTGATCCTCGCGACCTTCGCCGAAGAGCGCTGGTTGATTGATCGCTATGGGAACGCTTACCGAGCCTACCTCCGAAAAACCCGCAGATTTCTTTAATGCCCTGACCAAGTTCGATCTCACGGGTTTGTGAGCAGTCACATCTTGAAGCTCTAGGGGGTGTAGGTCTTAGAACCGAAAAAATAACAAGACCAGAGGTTTTTCTTGATGAGACGAGCTAACGACAGACCGTTCACACGCCGGACTGCACTCTTTGGTGCAGCAGCAAGTGGGTTGGTTCTCGCGACCAGTAGGGCCATGGCACAGACAAGCGAGGGTCTGGCGGCACCGGCGGTGCGGAGCAATATTTCCGGGTTCAGGGTTGCATCTTGGCAAGACCATTTCGACGATCTGAGAAACGGCGCAATCCTCTGCGACATCGACTCCCGCGCGGTCCAATTCTGGTCGGAAGATGAAAACATCTACAAGCTCTACCCGTCCAGCGTTCCTTTGACAGAGGAGTTGACTCGGCGCGGATATACCACGGTGGTTCGCAAGGTAGATGGCCCGAGCTGGCGACCCACACCTTCAATGAAGGAGCGCAATCCCGAATGGCCGGATTTCGTTGGCCCTGGCCCCGACAATCCCCTTGGAACACACGCCCTTTATCTGTCATGGCAGTACTACCGCGTTCACGGCACCGGTGACACGCGCAAGATCGGTCGGCAATCGTCGAACGGCTGCATCGGTCTCTACAACGAACATATCGAAGAGTTGTTTGGATTGGCCGAGGTCGGTACTCAGGTTAAGTTGTTCTAAGGCGGAAATTTTAAATATGCGAATTCATCTTGGCTTACTTGTCCCAGCAGCGTTTTTGCTGGGAGCGTGCTCGGCTTCATTCACTGAAGCACCCGAAACCGCACGGAGCAGACAATTGCCAGAGGCAGTCGTCGCGATGGCGGCGACGGGGCAGGATCTTCAGTCGGCACGACTTTTGCCGGAAGACGGCTGCTATTGGTATCTGCACAACGGCCCCGTTGAAGCGACGTTGCTGCCGCTGCGAACTCCTCGTGGAAACCCGATTTGCACGGCGCCTGCCGCATAATAGGGTTCAGGTGATCGAAGCTCACCGCGAATGATTAAAAGTTGCACAAGCTTCCGAACAATGGCGCGTCGGAAGACGACCTCAGCTTTCTGCCGTGACGCTTTCCTCGGCCGAGTAGAGGAAGGCCGTCGAACCAATATCAACGTTGGGATAAAGAATATTTATGTGCGCCATGACCATTCGAACGCAGCCGGAACTCGCACGACCGCCAATGCTTCTCGGCTGTGGCGTACCATGAATGCGGAGATAGGTATCCCGGTCGCCGAGAAAGAGATAGAGAGCTCGCGACCCAAGCGCATTCTTAGGTCCGGGCTCCATACCGTCGGCGATATCAGCGTAGAGTTCCGGGTCGCGGTCGATCATGTTCTGCGTCGGCTGCCAATGCGGCCATCTGACTTTACGCTTGATCGTGTATGTACCTGGTTCGTACAGGTCACCACGAGCAATGGCGACGCCATAGCGCATGGCAGTCCCGCCCTCCTCGATGTGATAGAGGTAGCGGGCGACCGCATCGACATGAATGTCGCCCGGTGTCAGCCCGTCTTTCGCGGCCACCCGGGTCGGGAGAAACCGCGGGTGTAAGCCCCATGGATTCGAAGTTGCCGGATCAAAACCGGGCGGCGTCACCTGTGCATCCCAGCCCGCTTTCTGCGCTTCGGTCGGCCAAGTATTCGCCAGCACCGGGTTGGCAATCGGGGCAGAAAAAAGGGCGGCGGTGGTCATCACGAAATGTCGTCTCGTCAGCATGTTATACTCTTCCAACTTTGATTTTCGAATGCCGCAAACCGAGAAACGGCGTTTCTTGTGTTTTAAAACCTCTACCAACTAGAGCTTCAAGGAATTTATTATGACGCAGATTGACTGCTCAGATTTTACATCTTGCATCGTGGTCGATGGCGATGACACCCCTACCTTGACCACGACGAGAGTCGCAGTCCAGGTGGCGCTCACAACCGGCTCCACTCCAAACTAGATCACCCCATCGCCATGTCATTGCTGAATAAGTTGGATGAATTGCCCGTATTCCTGGCTCACTTCCTGCGCCTCGGTGAAGGCACGGGAACGCTCGCCTTCCATGCAGCGGAAGTAATCCTGCACGTCCGAAATGTAGTCCTCGAAATCCTGACGGATCAGGTCGGCATACTCGCGGGCGGCGGCGGGGTCGTTCGGCACGAACGGCCTGGCCGGTGCCAAGCAGGTTTCGGCTTGCGCCGCAGAACTCACAAAAACGGGCAATGCTATAGCGACGAGTAGGATTAGGAACGGGCGTGGTCGCATTGGGAAATCCCTCAACATTCTTGTTAGATAGGCGGTTTCATGCCAGTTAACGCTCCAGCAACGAAGCTTCTGCAGGAACGATCTTATAGCTTGTGGACACTCTTATAACAACGTAAGACTGAGGCACCCGAGGAGGGTGCCCGGTCTGCCAACCGTATGAAGAAGGCGCACCGTGGGGACAGAGCTAGAAAAAGAAGCGCCGAATGTGGTTACGGAGATTCAATTCAAGACTCTCATGCACAGTGGGTATCACGCCGAGGTTGTGTGCAAATCGCATGCACACCGCGAAAAGTCGGTCTGGTATGGAGAGTGGTTCATCCGGGCTGTCAGTCGGGATCATTCCGTCGAACGGCTGCTCGTACCCGCAAGGTCACGCTCATACGACGGCGAAGACAGCATCAGGCTCCGGGAGTTCAAGACCGCGAACGGCCTCATATCCTTCCTCGAAGGTCTCGGCTTCGAGGAAGTCAGCATCCCGCTCAAAAAAGGCGGTCGATCGGTCCATCAACTTCGCACCGGGGATTCCCAGACAGATCAGGGCTAGTGCTGCGGCGCTACTCCTGACGGCGGGTGCCGCACAGGCCCAGATCGTCTTTGCGATGGACGGCGACGGATCGTTGACCGGCTCGACACCGCAAAGCTCCTTCACCACGCACTACAATGACGGCATCGCGCAAGGCGCGGCATCGGACGAATTGCAGTTGTTGGGGTAGATTCCGGTAGGGGGCAGGATCGTATCATAAGGCTTTCTGTCGGTGACGTTTGACGATCTCCGTGACTGTGTTTTTTGAGATCCCGAGATCGCGGGCGATCCAGCGGTAAGATCGACCATCTTCCACGGCCTGAAGCACCTTTGGCGCGAGCTTGTCGGATTTCGGACGTTGGCCGGGCTGTCTGCCGAGCTTTTTGCCCCTTGCCCGTGCGGCGGCGAGGCCGGATTTCACACGCTCGCTGAGGAGATCACGCTCAAACTGGGCAATGCCTGCCAACATGGTGGCCATCATCCGTCCGTGGGGCGTGTTGAGTTCAAAGGTCATGCCGTTCATGGCAACAACCGAGACTTTCCAGCCTGCAAGCCTGTTCAGGGTATCGAGCAGATCCTGGGTGGAACGCCCCCAACGCGAGAGCTCGCTGACCAGGATCGCATCGATCTGCCGGGTCTGCGCGAGATCAAGCACCCGACTGCGGGCGGCTCGATTTGCCGATGCCCCGGAAGCCGTTTCCTTGAACACGCCGATTACATCGTAGCCGCCACGTTCCGCGAAGGCGGTCAGTTCGGCCACCTGCCGCTCGCAGGACTGGTCGGATGTGGAGACCCTGGCGTAAATGGCCGCGCGCTGTCCCATTTGAACCCCCTTGGATTTTGGCCTTGCAAGCCATTGATTTTGCTGGTGCAGATTTTGTCCCGAACAGACTAATGATTAACAGGGACAAACCCACATGCCAAGACGCTCTATTTTGACCGAACGACAGCGCGCAAGCCTGCTTGACCTGCCGACTGACGAGGCGATGATCCTGCATCACTACACACTGGCGGATGACGATATTGAACACATCCGAACCCGACGGCATGCCCGCAATCGTCTTGGCTTCGCGCTGCAGCTTTGTGCATTCCGGTATCCCGGCCGCTTGCTGGTGCCGGGCGAAGTTATTCCCTTGGAGGTGAACCGCTTTATAGCCGCGCAGATTGGCGAAGACGTGGAAGATCTTTGCCAATATGCCGAGACCGACGTTACTCGGCGCAGGCATCTCATAGATCTACGCCTGATCTATGGATTCAAGATGTTCTCCGGGCGTGGTGCCCGCGATCTGAAGGGCTGGCTTGAACGCGAAGCAGAAACCGCGCGATCCAATGAAGACCTTGCCCGGCGGTTTGTCGAGAAATGCCGACGGACCCAGACTGTCCTGCCCGGGGTGTCTGTCATCGAACGCCTTTGTGCTGACGCCCTTGTCGCCGCTGAGCGACGCATAGACGGCCGGATCGTGGCGCGCCTCGATGAGGTTTTGAAGGGCCAATTGGATAATCTGTTGACAGACATGGTTGATGGCACGGTCAGCCGGTTCATCTGGCTTCGGCAGTTCGAGGTTGGGAAAAATTCGGCGGGGGCCAGCCGCCTTCTGGATCGCTTGGAATTTCTGCAGGGTTTGGGGGCGTCACCAGCTATTCTGGAAGGAGTGCCGCCCCATCGGATTACGCGACTGCGCCGTCAGGGCGAACGCTATTTCGCCGATGGTCTGCGAGACATCACCAGCGACCGGCGTCTGGCCATTCTGGCGGTCTGTGCGGTGGAATGGCACGCGGCGACTGCCGATGCGGTGGTCGAGACCCATGACCGGATCGTGGGCAAGACTTGGCAGGATGCAAAGAGGTTGTGTGACGCACGCATCGCGGGCGCCAAATCCGCCCTGCACGACACGCTTTGCTCCTTCAAAAATTTGGGCGCGGCCCTCCTGGAGGCCAAGGGGGATGAGGCATCTCTTGATGTGGCAACCGAAACGTCCTGTGGCTGGCTTCAGCTTGAGGACCTTGTCGCAACTGCGGCCGAGCTGACGGACACGATGGCTGCTAACCCTATCACCCATGTCGTGCAGGGGTATCATCGGTTCCGGCGATACGCGCCACGCATGTTGCGTGCTTTAGATATCCACGGGGCCACTGTGGCGCTGCCCTTGATGCAAGCGGCACAGGTCGTGGCTGATGACCGGAATGGCGAACCCCGGTCCACCAGCTTTTTGCGGCGGGGTTCCAAATGGCACCGCCACCTCAACTTTGAGGTGGACGATGGTCACCGGCTCTGGGATGTGGCCGTTTTGTCCCATCTCCGCGAAGCGTTTCGATCGGGTGATATCTGGTTGGCTCATTCGCGGCGCTACGGCGATCTGAAACAGGCCTTGGTGCCGGTTGAAGCTGCACAGGCCACGCCAAGATTAACAGTTCCCCTTGATCCGGAAAGCTGGATTGAAGACCGCAAGGCGCGGCTGACAGATGGGCTGGACCGTTTGGCCAAGGCGGCGCGGTCGGGTGCTATCCCCGGCGGCTCCATCGAAAACGGCATCCTGAAAATCGACCGTCTGACCGCAGCCGTGCCAGAGACCGCCGAAGCTCTGGTTCTCGATCTCTATAACCGCCTGCCCGCTGTGCGCATTACCGATCTGCTGCTGGAGGTCGACGATGCAACTGGCTTCACGGATGCCTTCACGAATGTGCGCACCGGTTCACCGTGCAAAGATCGCATCGGGCTGTTGAACGTCTTGCTCGCCGAGGGCCTGAACCTTGGGCTGAGCAAGATGGCCGAAGCCACCAGCACGCACGACTACCTGCAGCTGTCGCGTCTGTCGCGGTGGCACATCGAAAGCGATGCCATCAACCGGGCGCTCGCAGTGGTGATCGATGCGCAAGCGAACCTGCCAATGGCCAAATTCTGGGGTGGCGGCGTCACCGCGTCCAGCGACGGGCAATTCTTCCCGGCTGCCCGGCAGGGTGAAGCGATGAACCTCATCAACGCCAAATACGGCTCCGAGCCGGGCTTGAAGGCCTATACGCATGTCTCAGATCAATTCGGCCCCTTCGCGACCCAGAACATCCCGGCCACCGTGAGCGAGGCACCCTACATCCTCGACGGGCTGTTGATGAACGAAACAGGCCGTAACATCAAAGAGCAGTATGCCGATACCGGCGGCTTCACCGACCATGTCTTTGCCGTCACCTCGCTGCTGGCCTTCAGGTTCATTCCACGCATCCGCGACTTGCCCTCGAAGCGGCTCTATCTCTTCGAACCCGCTGCAGCGCCCAAGGAGTTGCGCGGCCTGATCGGCGGCAAGATCAGAGAGGGCCTCATCGTCCAGAACTGGCCGGATATCCTGCGGGCCGTAGCCACGATGGCTGCGGGCATCATGCCGCCCAGTCGGTTGCTCAAAAAGTTCGCGGCCTATCCCCGCCAGCACGAGCTGGCCGTGGCCTTGCGCGAAATCGGCCGCATCGAGCGCACCCTCTTCATCATCGACTGGCTACTTGATGCCGACATGCAGCGCCGTGCCCAGATCGGTCTCAACAAGGGCGAGGCCCATCATGCTCTGAAAAACGCCCTGCGCATCGGACGTCAGGGCGAAATCCGCGACCGAACCCCCGAGGGGCAGCATTATCGCATGGCCGGGTTAAACCTGTTGGCGGCCATCATCATCTACTGGAATACAAAATATCTCGGACAGGCAGTCGCGGCACGAAGACGTGCCGGTCTGGATTGTTCTCATGAGCTTCTGGCGCACATCTCGCCTCTCGGATGGGCGCATATCCTTCTCACAGGCGAGTACAGGTGGAAAAAACAACCCGTTACCGCCTTATGATACGATCCTGCCCCCCACCGGAATCCACCCCATCAGGGTCAATCAAAATATACCTGCCTGATTTAGGTCTATGCTTCGGTCCAAAACCAATCACGCCTTTTCTAAAGCCTCGAAAGACGCAGTTTTCGCGCTGGAGCTGAGCTGCGGAGATTTCACCCCGACGCAATCTTTCCTCATCCCTTTCTCGGGCGCGAGCTTTCACTTCAGCACGGCTTCGGATCAAGTCAGACATTGCAGGCTTTCTTTGCTCTTTGCTGGGCGCTCTATTCGGGAGTGTCTCGGATGATGACCATAAAGTATATACCACACAATCCATATGAGATCGCCCTGCCTCCCGACTTCCCTCAGCCCATAAACTTCTTTTTACAAAAACCAATGAACGCAGCATCGATGTTACGGGGCGGCTCAGCCTGCTCTTCAGCAAAAGCGCACCATTCGCTGTAGAGAGCATATACATCCCAACCAGGGGCCGCCCGCCGTGCCTTTTCAATCAAACCGGGTGACGGTGAGCTCGGCAGTCCCAGAGCCATCTCCACCTGACCCTTTATAGACAGTGCCCGTTTGGCTTTGAAGACAACGTTCTCATCACACAGTTCGATGTCATAATCTGGGATATGCCCATCATGCGCGATTTGCTTCACGAAAAACTTGAATTTTTTGTCAGGGGAGTTGCTTCCCACCTTCTTCTTCAGTTTTGCCAATCCAATTTTGAACGGGATATTCTGTTCGCCAACGTGCTTTCTGGCCAGTTCATAGATCCGCCGCTCAAGGGGGCGCCGCAGCCTGAAATATTTCGGATTGATTGTCAAAACCTCCATGCCTTGAACAGCACGGAACGTCCAATCTGAGACTTTGATCCGGACACGGGTCATCCGGCCAAATGGCCCCTCTTCACCATCATCAGAACGCCGGATAATTTCATATTCATCTATGAGACCAAACCCGCGGGTCTGCATATGATCGCCGGTTTTGACGTTGGTCTTTATCGTCGTGCCACGCAGCCGATCGAGAGCATCTTCGAAACGCTTGTAGCTCTCACGATTGGTTCTCCAGTTTGTCGCCACCAAAAGTTCGTGCGCCGTCAGATCAACCCAGGGGGACACCTCGTTGCCGGCATTGATGTCGTGGACAAGCTTGCTGATGCAGTAGAGCAGAACATCCTTATCCATGATGGTGGCTAAGCCCTTACCGCTTGGAACGACAACAATCCTTTTGCCATCGTGATGATATTCGAGCTCACGCATGTCCGGTTTCACTGAAAGTGAGAACACCGGATGCTCCATGCTGGCCATGTCATTCTTGGGCGCGGCGTCAGAGACGTCGAGAATGAAGAAGTCACGATTCGGATGGCGATCTGGCAGCAAGGTTCCCATAGAGCCACATTAACAAACTTCGTCGTTTTGGGAACCCTGTTCGTCGATCTGGGAACCAAGAGCTTCAGAGAAGCTTGTTGGTCTGTGGATAACCCACTCTAACAGCTTCGCCCTTCTAGGAACCAATCTTCGCCCCTCTAGGAACCGCTTTTCGCCCTTCTGGGAACCAATCTTCGCCCCTTTGGGAACCACATTGATCAAAAATTAGTGCAAATAGTACATTATATCAATTGCTTAAGAGGTTTGGAAAAAGGTTGTAACACTATAACTAGAATCTAACTATATAACACAGCCAGATTGACGATCATGAAGCCTTCCCGCCAACGCTTTTCAGATAGGCTTGGATTGCATCGATAATAATCGCGTTCACAGGACGACCCTCATCGATCTTCTTCAACTGAAGCTCTTTCCACAGCGAAGGAGGAACACGCAGAGACATCGCTCTGCTGTTGTCAGGCTCTGGTTTTTCAACCAGCTGCTGAGAAGGTTCAGGCTCTTTGGGCGCATTGATAGCCAAACTGCGTAGACTTGTTTTCTTCACCATTGCAGCTTCTCCTCAACTTCGTTGAACAGCGTTTCGATCTCAAGGACTGCCTTGCTATTGTCAGGTTCGAATTCCCGAACGGCCATGCCACCTATCAACGCTGTCATGTAGGCTTTCCGTGTTGTTATCCGCGAGGCAAGAACACCAACATCCGGATAAGTATCAGTCAGCAGTGCTTCGGTATCATCAGCCTCTGACCCGCGTGGTGGGATCTGGCTAAGAAGGAAAAGGCCATCAGTTCTGCTTGCACGCAGAACATCAATTGTTGCCCCTGCTGCATCAATGTCGAAAGGGCCAGGCCTGACTGGAAGCAAGACAAGATCTGCCGCACGAAAGGCAACATCGATAGTGCCGCCTGCATGGGGCGGCGTGTCTATGAGGACAAGATCAACAGCTTCTTCACGGGCCAGCTTCAACATTTCAGACAGCTGGCCTGGCGAAGATTGTAAGACCAAGGGGTCCTCTGTTTCCCTGCGGCGGGCCCAGGCGCTTACCGAGCCCTGGGGATCAAGATCGATGATGGCGACCGATTTGCCCCGCTTTTGTGCTTCGACAGCAAGGTGAACACAGATAGTGCTCTTGCCAGAGCCGCCCTTCTGCACTCCGATTGTGATGACCTTCATAGGTTTTCCACATCTTTCTGAATACCCATCTAAAGACATGATTGATATCATTACGTCAACATGTAAAAGTACCTAAACATTTTAGTATGTCAGGAATAGCATGGCTGAGGCGATCGAAAAAACACTCTTTGCAGCTGCAGATAAGATGCGCGGCGCTATGGATCCCGGTGAGTATAAGCATGTCGCCCTTGGCCTGATCTTCCTGCGCTATGTATCAGCTGCATTTGAGGCAAAACGGGATGAATTTTCCAAAGATGACCACATCGACCTCGAAGATCCTGAGGAATATGCTGCGGAAAATGTGTTTTGGGTTCCCGAAAAAGCCCGCTGGGACCGTCTGGCCGCCAATGCAAAGGCCAACGACTATGAACGGCGGAGCAATACTCGGCCACGGTAGCGACGGCATAGTGTTGTCGCGGGCGGCGTAAAAGTCGTCCACTTTTGCCCTTTCGGATTTCGGGAGGGCTTGGGGATATACACCGTGGACTTGTATTTGAAGGTGCGTCACGCTCATTTCCAGGATGGATTGAGCGGGCGTCAGATTGCCCGGGATTTTGGGATCAGCCGGGACAGTGTTGCGAAGATGTTGGCCTATTCGGAACCGCCGGGATATCGGCGGACAGCGCCGATCAGGCGCCCGAAGCTGGATGCGTTCACCAGCCAGATGGACCAATGGCTTGCTGAAGACAGGAGCCGCCCTCGCAAGCAGCGTCACACCGCCAAGCGTATTTTCGAGCGGTTGCGGGACGAGTGCGGTTTTGATGGCAGCTACACCATCGTCAAGGATTACGTTCGAGACCGTAAGCGGACCGGCAAGGAGATGTTCGTGCCGCTGAGCCATCCGCCCGGTCATGCACAGGCCGATTTTGGTGAAGCGCTTGTCGTGATCGGCGGCGTCGAGCAGAAGGCACACTTCTTTGCCCTCGATCTGCCGCACAGCGACGCATGCTACATCCGGGCCTATCCTGCGGCCAATACCGAGGCGTGGCTTGACGGCCATGTCCATGCCTTTGCGTTCTTCGGCGCGGTTCCCCAGTCGGTTCTTTATGACAATGACCGCTGCCTGGTAGCCCGGATTCTGCCGGATGGCTCCCGGCAAAGAACCCAGCGGTTCAGCGCGATGTTGTCGCATTACGTGATCCGGGACCGCTATGGCCGTCCCGGCAAGGGCAATGACAAAGGGGCCGTGGAGGGGCTGGTCGGCTACGGACGTCGCAACTTCATGGTGCCGATCCCGTCCTTTCCGGACTGGCACGCGTTCAACGCTCACCTGGAAAAGCAGTGCCGCAAGCGCCAGGGTGATGTTCTGCGTGGCCACAAGGTCAGCATCGGGGAACGGCTGAAGGCCGATCTCGCGGCGATGCGGGATTTGCCCGGCACCCCCTTTGAGGCTTGTGAGTTGCAAAGTGGCCAGGTCACATCGACATCGGTGGTGCGTTATCGCGGCAATGATTACTCGGTGCCGGTTGCCTACGGCCACCGTGCGGTCTGGATCAAGGGCTTCGTGACCCGGGTTGTTATCGGCTGCGGCGCCGAGGTGATCGCTGAGCATTCGCGCTCCTATGACACCGGCGACATGGTGTTTGATCCACTGCATTACCTGGCGCTGATCGAACGCAAGATCATGTCCTTCGATCAGGCCGCGCCTCTGCAGGGCTGGGAGTTGCCCGAAGCGTTCAAAACCCTGCGCCGACTGCTGGAAGCCCGGCAGGGAAAGGCCGGCAAGCGCGAGTATGTGCAGGTCCTGCGCCTTCTGGAGCGCTTCGAGATTGACGTGCTGCATCTTGCCGTCAAAGATGCCCTGCGAATGGGAGCGGTCAGCTTCGATGCAATCAAGCACCTGATCTTGTGCAGGGTCGAGCAAAGGCCTCCGAGGCTGGATCTGGATGTCTATCCCTTCCTGCCCAGAACCAACATCACCACCACCTCCGCCGCATCCTACATGAGCCTGCTGGCAGGAGGTGGGGCATGACGGATGCACCCGAACTGCTGCTGGCCCACCATCTCAAAACGCTTCGGCTGCCCACGTTCTTGCATGAACATGACAAGCAGGCCCGTATCTGCGCCGCTGAAGGCGTAGATCACGTGCGTTACCTGGCCCGGCTGACCGAGCTGGAACTGATCGACCGGGAACGGCGCATGGTGGAACGCCGGATCAAGGCCGCAAAGTTCCCGACCATCAAAAGCCTGGACAGCTTCGACTTCAAGGCGATCCCGTCGCTCAACAAGATGATGGTGCTGGAGCTGGCGCGCTGCGAATGGATCGAACGCAAGGAGAATGTGATCGCGCTCGGTCCCTCCGGCACCGGCAAGACCCATGTCGCCCTCGGGCTGGGACTGGCTGCCTGCCAGAAAGGATTGCCTGTCGCCTTCGTGACCGCCGCAGCCCTCGTGCACGAGATGATGGAGGCCCGCGACGAAAAACGCCTCCTGCAACTCCAGCGCAAACTCGCCAAGGTCAAACTGCTGATCATCGACGAGCTGGGATTCGTCCCCTTGAGCAAAACCGGCGCCGAGCTTCTGTTCGAGCTGATCTCACAGCGCTACGAGCGAGGGTCGACCCTGATCACAAGCAACCTGCCCTTCGAGGAGTGGACCGAAACCTTCGGCACCGAACGCCTGACCGGCGCGCTGCTGGACCGGCTGACACACCACGTCAACATCCTAGAGATGAACGGCGAAAGCTACCGCCTCAATCAAAGCCGCGCCCGCCTCGCCGCCGCTAACAAATGAACCTCACAGAATTGGCCTGACGGCCAATGCGCCTTGGACCGGGCTTGCTATATGAGGGCCGCACGCTCCAAGGCGCTCGCCCCAAACTGGCCGACTTTTGCTCCGCCACAATGGCCGAATTTTACTCCGCCGTTGACAGGTGGAGCGGTGGTCAAGGTTCTCATCAGCTACTCCTCACATTGCTGGACCTGCAAGGCGAACGAGGCGCAGGAAGAGTGGCAAGGTCTGACCATCTGGGACCATAAACGTGCCCGTTGCTACGATCCGATAAGACATCAGACATCATTTCAGCTTCCTCAACTCATGGGTCAGCTGATGCTGAACAAAATCTACGTGACTCCAACAGATCGAAACTATGGCTGCTACAAC